>CAMBFY010000135.1 GCA_945865415.1 Sphingobacterium thalpophilum | reverse complement strand
ATCCATTTCAGGAAATCCATCTTCATTTCTTCTGTCCAGGCATTATCTAACTGACCGCCAGAGTATTTACCTGATTTAATCACTTCAAAAGCATATTTATCTCTTCTAACAACAAATTCAGCGGTTGATATTACTTGTTCAGCCATATGTGCAGGAACAAACAAAACTCCAATTTTAGCAGCTATTACCAAATCTCCAGGCATGACAATCGCACTACCAATACGAATTGGTGAATTCAAGCCCATTAAAAGCATCTCTTCCATAAAACTAGGATGGAACTCTCTCACAAAGGCATTGAATCCTTTTATCTCTTCCAATCCCGGTACATCTCTGGCAGCACCATTAAGAATAACTCCATTTCCTGAATTTGCAAAAATTGATGTTCCAAGTGTACTTCCTACAAGCGTACCTCCATTGATTTTTCCAAAAGCATCAGCAACATAAATATCTCCCTTTTTTAATATTGCAATCGGCCAGGTATTGGTATTACCCACACGCCCTTGTTTGGCACCTCTTTCTTTAATATTCTTTTCTAAGTCGGGGCGATTTGGCATATACATAGCAGTTACAGCCCTTCCGGTCATAATTTCATCGTTCAGGGTTTTCCAGCCATATTCAAACTGATTGAGATAACCTGATACTTTTAATACCTGCCATGCATCGTCAAGGCCTATTTTCTTCGCCCTTTCGAGAAGATCATCTCCAATTTTAGGACGCCCATCAGGAAAACGGTCTCCCTTCCATTCGGAAGTTAAAAATATAAGTTCTTCCTTGGGAATTGTTTGAGCAGATAAATAGGCTTGTGAAGAAATACAAGCAAACACAATTGACAACAATAATTTAACTCTCATGGTTTTAGTTTAATAGTTTAAATAAACAAAAAAAATAGATAATATTCAATAAGCTCCAATGATTGATTTGGAATAACTAATTCCTATTATCCTCACTTTTTACCTGATTGGCGTAATTTCGGAAGTCTGGAAGGTAAAGTAATTTTCCATATACTGCCCACTTTCGCATCATATTCGATAATATACAATGAATTACCCAGTAAAACAGCATCTGTCGGATTATTAAATGATTCCATAATACGGGTAGTTTTGACAAAATAATTATCGCTTGCCTTATCGTATGACATATCAAGATGAAGCAGGTCCCTACCCTGATCAGTAAAAGGTTTCATTAAACTGGATTTAGTACCAACCGTGTTTCTGAGCACGAAACCATCACCTTTAAACTCCTCAGAAAGTGCCATTTTTTTGTCAAAAACTAAACCCAGAGGAGAACTATGAGCGGTAAAAGTGCTAATACTTACCCCTGTATTATCTCCATCAAGTATTTTTCCGGAATGTCCCCGGTATTCATTAGCATCCGGACCCAGGTTTTGTACTCCAGGATTGAACTTAAGTCCTTCAGGTACCTTAGGAAAATCAGGATCATTTCTGAAATACTTCATCAGCATACCATGAGAGGTAGCATTTAGAAATGGATCTTTCTTAGGATCGGGCATAAATTCTGGATATTGCTGTGGGTTTTCAATCCCTCCCATTATCCAAGGAAAACCATAATGACGCCCTTCTCTTACCCAAAACATATCTTCCGAATGATCATAATCTGAAGAGTTAACTACAGCAAATAAATTTTGTGATGGGTCAAATGTCATATCATAAGCATTCCGTATCCCTTCGGCATATAGATATCCGGCAGTTTTTAATTTATCACTATCATTCGGCAAAACCAAATTCTGTGCATCAACCGGAATTCTGAAAATTTTAGTAGTTAAGGCATTGTCCCTGGCATTAGGATAAACGCCTTTATCATCCTGAATTTCGCCATGCCCGGTTCTGGAGCCTGAATTGACGAAAATAAAACGTCCATCCGGACTCACTTCCAGTGCGTTCCAGCCATGATCCCAAGTGGTTGCATTCAATCCATAGGCCTCTGTATTGAATACGACGGTCAGCAAAGGTTTATTTTTAGGCGTAATTGAAAACCGCACCAGTCTGCCACGTGTTCCTCTGTTATTATTCTCAACAGTATTTCCACATAAAAACAATTCACTTCCTGCAAACACTGCTCCCTGAAGTTTATTAATTCCATGATCTTCAAGTGATATGATTTTTTCAGAGACAAGAGAATCATTTCTTCTGATAACATGGAACACTCCTCCATCGAAAGTCGTATAATAAAAATCACCAGAAACTGGATGAATTAGTAAACGTACCGCGTTAGGTTCAACATCCATGAATTTTTCAACTGAAATATCAGGCCTTAGCGGCACAGGAGTTAATTGAACAACCTTACTTATTCTCGATGCTGGAGCTTTTGCTTCATTTGCCTTAGAATCATTCTGAGCGAAAGAACTAAATGGACTTACTAGGGCAATAAATAACCCTAATACGTTTATGGTTTTCTTGATTTGCATATTTAATTATTCAGTTTTACCTAATTCACGAAGGAAGACAATTAATTGCCAGCGTTGTTCTTCGGTTAATGCTTCTTTGAAAGGAGGCATATTACCTTTTCCGTTTGTTAATTTCCAAAATAATACCCCATCTTTTTGTTTGATTACTCTCTGATCGTGAAAATTAGCAGGTCTGACACCCATAGATCCGCCTGCGGGCCCATCTCCGTAACCAGTATCTCCATGACATGAAAAGCAGTACATATTGTATAACTCCTCCCCTTTAGAAATAGATTCCTGAGTAACTGGAAGAGGGTTCTTAATTGAGTCAGCAGTTGCAGGAGCCAACCAGCCTGGCTGTTTTGTAGTATCCTGTAAAAACCTTGTGCTAGTAATATAGTGTTGAGAAGAACGATAATTACTTGAAGCAGATAGAATTACTAAACTAACAGCACCAAAGAGTAATAGCGTATAAAAATTACAATTTTTCATTAAGTTTAAAATTTATTATGAAACAAGCCTTTAACAAAACCATTACATACAATACAAATTGCATGAATTTGATTTTTGTATAACTAAAAATAATGGAATCTGTATCCAAATTTTTAGAAGACTAAATATAAGCGATCGCGTCCATCTCGACAAGTGAGTCGCCTGGAACACCTCCTTTAGCAACAGCAAGTGTAGAACGTACAGGAGGTTTTTTTCCAAAACGACCTTTATATATTTCATTCATTCCACTGTAATCTGCAATATCATTTAAATATACTGTTACTTTCAAAACTTTTTCCATGGAGGATCCAGCTTTTATCAGCTCTTTTTCAAGCTCTTTCAATACAATTTCGGTATGTGCCTTAATCTCAAAAGGTGCAGTATGAGCCCCTTTCCCTGCGATGTAAACTAATCCATTATGAATAACATGCCCAGAAAACATGGGAACATTTTGGACGGAGGTAATATTTCCAGCAACTTTTTCTGAAGATGACTCAATTCCTTTGGCATTAGCCACTAAACCCAATCCGGTTACTCCAACTACTGAAGCAAATAATTTCTTTAATACTGATCTTCTTTCTGATTTCATTTTTTGTATAATTGATTTGATAATTATTTCTTTATTGACATTTGCCATTCACGCCCTGGTCTATCAACCCTGAAACTTTCAACATTACCCTTATCCTGTAAAGTGACAAAAGCAGTACGGCCATCTTTTCCACCAAAAGCAATATTGCTTGGCAATTTTCCGGCTAAAGTTATTTCGGTCATTAATTTACCGGATGGAGATAGTTTGACTATGGTACCCTTTCCATGTCGGGTTATGTATAAGTTCCCGTCAACATCGCAGCGCATTCCATCCATCATGAAATCAGGAAATTCGTGAAATAGTCGCTTATTGCTTACTTCACCCTTTTCTGACAGATTATAAACCCAAACTTTACGCTGTACTGATTCATTTACATATAAAAATTTATTATCAGGGCTCACTTCAATACCATTTGCGGTACCCATACTATCCAATTTAGTAGTTTTTCCATTGGTATCAATTCTCCAAATTCGTCCTGTACCAGCCCCCCAGTTAGGATCGCTCGCATACAACCTGTCTTTATTATCTATGGCTATATCATTGGGCTGACTCATATTGGAATTGTGGGCAAATACCGAAATTTCCTTTGTAAGCATATTAACTTTCAGGATATTATGATTGGTGTAATCAGCAATTAACATGTTGCCTTTACTGTCAAACCGAATTCCATTGCCTATACTTCCATTTGGAAGTTCAACAAAAAGACTTGCAGATCCATCAGGCTTAACCTGACCAATTGTGCCTTCTTTTGCGAAATTGACCACATATAAAATACCTGCCCGGTCTACAGCCGGACCTTCAATTCCCTTTGTAAAACCATTCAAAGCTGTAAATGTAGAAGATTTAAACAAAGGATTATTAGCATCTTGTGCATTAGTAAATAGAACCGAGCAGATCAACATTAGAGTCAGACTCAATGGTTTCATTTGGGATATGTTTTCAAACATGAGCATAGTAATTGCCATAATAATGAAGATTAATAATATGAACAAATCCAAAGGAAATTTCCTTTGAACGAATGAATTCAATCATGCAATTTAAACTTATATTAACAGTAGTGCAATAACAAAGAAAAATGTTACAGTGCAGATTGTTAAATGATTAGTGGAGAAGGTTCTAAGAAGAAAAATTTCCCTCAGAACCTTTGATATTTCAATTATTTAAGACTCAGGATATATTGAACCATTGCTGCGGCATCATCATCAGATAAGGCCGGATGTGGTGACATCGGTATGGCGCCCCAAACCCCACTACCGCCATTTTTTATCTTTGCTACCAGATAATCTATGTTGGCTTTAGTGCTTGAATACTTATTTGCTACATCTTTATAGCTCGGACCCAACAACTTTTCGTTTATTTTATGGCATGCAAAACAATCTGATTTTGATATTAAAGCCTCCCCTTTTTTAGTGTCAACTTTAGCTTCAACAACGGCTGGCTTTTCAGGCTCAACAGCTTTTATTACTTTTTCAGAAGGTGCTATTTTTACTTTCACCTCGGCAACTTTACTTTCTGTAACAACTGGTTCTGACGATTTTATTATAGATTCTGTGGTAATCGTATCAGCAGGTTGAGAGGTAACAACAGGTGTATCGATGATTGCTGATGTTGATGTATCGTTATCACTGGAATTTTCAGATGAACTATTGCAGGCAACAAATAGGGCACAAACACCCAAAACTAAAATTCTTTTCATTTCTTTGGTAATCGGATTCTTTGGCATACAACATTGTATGTCACAATTTTATTTAAAAAATCCCGGAAATAAAATAAAAACTCAAAATCGTGACAAAATATCTGAAAATAAGCTTGGAAATGAAACTGTGAAATCTATTTTAAGTAAAACAGAGTTCGATATAAAATCTTACCGCTTTGTTATAGGTTGTATAATTTTATCGTTATGATAGAGCAGGGTATGTGCCAATTCGGTTCCGGCAGACACTTGTTTAATTACAGGGGCAATAGTCCTTTTGCTGGTGTGCTCCGTCGCTAGCACATGCGGTTCGCGTGTGATTGTAAAACAAACCTCCGAAGAAGGTATTTTTTGGCTACTAATAAATTGACATGGACCGTAATTTCTTGCCGGAAATAGTCCGAAGGAACGGGCTTCACTGACCTGTAATACACAAGCATCGGTTTCAACATCAATTATTGTTGATCAAGAGCCTGATACAATGTGTTATAAACGAATAATTTAACCCTGCTTGTATATAACTAAGATTTAGCTAAGAAGAAAATTTAGTCTGATTATCATGAGGTTTAGTTTAATTTATTGAAAACAAGTTCTCCAATTTTCTCACCTTCCACCATACCTTGCTCCATACCTTCACGGTAATGAATTCCTCCATAAAGGCGGCTTAAAGCTGCTTCATTTGCTGCCTGCTTAACATTATCATACTTTCTGTCAGGCCAACCCCATGCTCTTTCCGTGTTATCTACAAAGGGTGTGTTGTCACCAAATATTTTAGTTAATATCATGGCAGATGCACTTGATATAATCGAGTGACCACTCGTATATTCCGGAAATGGCGGTGTTTGAAGATAAGGCTTCCAGGCATTATCCATATAATTATTAATGTAGGTCTCAGGCCTTAGCAAATCATATTTGAATTTAGTGTTCCAACAGGCGATGAAAGCGTCCATTACCGCGATAGAAACCCCTGCATATGCAAATACAGTCTTGTCAAAATCAGCCTTTTGGGTATGGCAAACAATACCGGTAATGCCCATCCAATGACCACCGGGTGTCATAGCCTTCGTGGCAAACATAACATGTCCTGAAACATTGACTTTGAAACCGTTACAATCCCAAAAATCAGCTATTGCTTTTTGCTCATCGCTTAAGTTTTTTCCGGTTTCATAGACTTCGTTTGCAAGCTTGTAAAAATCACTATTCTTGTCTTTACTGAATTTTGATGGTGATTTAGGTAAAAATTGACTTGCGGAATCAATTAATACTGGACGAATTTTCATCCAGCTAGGCTCAATCGCAGGCATATAAGCTGGCGGAGTTGGTACCCACCTACCCTCTTCATTTGTCACAGTATATTTAACTGCCGAGCGGGTTTGCTTATAATTATCTTTTTTAGACCAATCCAGTATTTCCTTGCTTACTTTAAGTGCATATTCCTGCGAATTATCTAATAGTTCATCAGGCATACCACTATCCCTGGCTAATTCAATCTGACCATCAATGATCTTTTGGGTAGAATCCTTTGAAAATGTTAATTCCTTTCCAACATACATGTAAGCCAGAATTGCTGAAAACTCCTTATTCACAGGCTTGTTAGCAGCAGAAACGCTGAGACCTGCAATCTTACCACTCAAGGGCTTGTATTCATCAGACTGACTAGCAATGACTTCATAAGCTGCAATACTGCTGTATGCATATATTCTGCTGGCTACAGGCGGCGAAAATATGTCATGAGTGATTACCTGTGTTAATAATCCTACTGTTTTTGAATATTGTTCAGGATTTGAGAAAACAGTTTCGTAATCACCCTTTTTGGAACAAGCACTAAACAAAAAACCAATAATTACAGCCAAAACTAATTTTTTCATTTCAAACATTTATTCTTTATAAACTAAGGCATTTTTAACCTTAACGATTGAACTAATAATGTAACATCATTAAAATTATATAACCCAAAATCAATCTAAAAATCAATATCAGGTGGCAAGAGGTGGTCCTTTTGGAACAAGTACTTTTTTACGAGCCGGCTTATCAGTTGATTTTTCTGCTGTAAATTTAGCAGTTCTGTATTCACCCATGTGTATATCGCCGGCTATGGCGTTTGCACTCAGCTCCCCAGAAAAATAGAAAGTAATTTGATCACCAGACATTCTCAGAACGCTGCTTAATTTAATCTGATTGCCTTCAATTGTTCCGTTAATATCCCGAACATCAAAATCTCCCTTGTGAGTTCCATTGATCCAGTTTCCATCCTGCTGTATTGTAAATGTGTGCTTAACAGTGCTGTTAAAATACCTTACATCAACATCCCATTTTCCGCTAATATTTGCTATTGGAGCAGGCATTAAATCAGATTTAGGACTACGCTTTCTAGAAAGTATTTCAAAAATTCTGTTTGCCACAATAACATCCTCTCCTTCCTTCATATGGCTTGAAACTATATCAATTGTTGTGCTTCCATCACTTTCTTCGCGTGAACCTATAGCTACCCTTGGTTTAGTGCTACTGATTTCTTCTACAAGTTCATAT
>CAMBFY010000134.1 GCA_945865415.1 Sphingobacterium thalpophilum | reverse complement strand
CTTTGCGATGCCGATAATCTTGCTTCTTGTTGGGTAATTTTTCTGGAGATCTCAATACTTTTTGGATAATGTGTTAAAATCTGACTTTCAATACGGTCTTTCAATGGAGTTACAATTGCCCCACGATTGGTATAGTCTTCAGGATTGGCAGTAAATACAAATTCAATATCCAATGGTAGACGCAATTTGAAACCTCTGATCTGTATGTCTTTTTCTTGTAGGATATTAAAAAGGGCTACCTGAATTCTTGCCTGTAAATCAGGAAGTTCATTGATTACAAAAATACCACGGTGTGCACGAGGTATCAATCCGAAATGGATTACTCTTTCATCAGAGTAGGTTAATTTTAAGGTCGCTGCTTTAATTGGATCAACATCTCCGATCAGATCGGCAACTGTTACGTCTGGCGTGGCCAACTTTTCAGTGTACCGCTCAGAACGGTGTAGCCACGCAATCGGAGTAGTATCGCCCTTAATCTCCAGAGTATGATGCCCGAACCATGAAATTGGATTTAATGGATCTTCAAATAGTTCCGAACCCTCAATGTATGGCACGTATTCATCAAGAAGATTGATCATTAGACGTGCAATTCGCGTTTTCGCTTGTCCGCGTAAACCTAAGAGCAGAATATTATGCTGTGATAAAATTGCAGTCTGCAGGTCAGGAATAACGGTATCCTCATATCCTATAATTCCTTCGAGTACAGTGTTTTTGTTTTTTAGTTCGCGTATGAGATTTTCACGGAGTTCTTCCTTTACTGAGCGGGAAACATAACCCGAATCTTTTAGTTCTTTAAGTGTTTTAATATGCAGCATATATCTGTCGAATTTCTATCTGATCGTTCTTCTTCTGTTCTTAATGTAATCTTCAAAAATGTATTCCCCTAGTCCTTTTAGCGAACTGTAAAATGCTTTGCCTCCGTTGATTTCAGTAAATTGTCTGACAAATTGTTGAAGGTAAGGATCTCTGGCAATCATAAATGTAGTAATGGGTATCCCGAGGCGTTTACACTGTGCGGCCATGCCAAGGGTTTTATTAACCACTTTTCTATCCAGTCCGATACTGTTTTTGTAGTATTTAGTACCTTCTTTAAGACAGGTTGGCTTACCGTCGGTAATCATAAAGATTTGTTTGTTATGGGTTTTTCGCCTCCTCAATAAATCTACTGCAAGTTCTAGTCCTGCATAAGTATTGGTATGATATGGGCCTACCTGAAGATAGGGAAGTTCTTTTAAGGTTATCGGCCATGCATCATTTCCAAAAACAACGATATCCAGGGTGTCTTTAGGGTATTTGGTTCTAATTAACTCTGCAAGGGCCATAGCTACTTTTTTTGCAGGGGTGATACGATCTTCGCCATAAAGAATCATCGAATGTGAAATATCGATCATCAATACTGTAGAAGTAATCGTTTTGTAATCCTTTTCTTCAACTTCAAGGTCTCTTTCCGTCATGGTGAAGTCGCCAATGCCATGATTGACCTGAGCATTGTGGATAGATGCAGTCATATCGATCTGATCCAGACTATCGCCAAATTGATATTCTCTCCGATCTGCATTTTTTTCTTCTCCGAGGCCTGATATATTAGTATTGTGCCCGCCCTTTCCGGATTTCTTTAGTTTCCCAAAAATTTCTTCAAGTGCCGACTGCCTTATACTTTGTTCGGTTTTAGAAGTAATTTTAAAATCCTTGGGATTTTGATCATCGTCCCCCAGATAGCCTTTCTTTTTGAGGTCTTCAATAAAATCACCCATACCATAATCGTTGCTGGTCAGCTTATATTGCTTATCCAACTCATTCATCCAGTCTAAAGCTTCATTTGCATCCCCGGAAGTATAGTTCAAGAGTTCAAGAAATAACTTCAAAAGTTCTTCAAATCCTCCCTTGGGAAGTTCATTTGGAATAAATTTTGAGAATGAATGACCTCGCATGAAGCTATATAATAAATGACTTACGAAAAACCAAAGGTAAAGTTTTATGTACCCATATATGTTATCGAGATGTCAAATAAATGAAGGTATGATGGTTTAATATTTTTTACTTTTAGGCATGAAAAAAATTATGATTACGGTACTGTTTTTAATGGTGACTTTAAGGGTATCTGCTCAGTCGGATAACAGGATTTTAATTCTTAAACTTCTTGAGGATCAAAGGCAGGCATGGAACAGGGGAGATTTAGTGGAGTATATGCAAGGGTATTCGAAATCTGATTCGTTGCTGTTTGTTGGTAAGGGCGGACCGAAATATGGTTGGGAAACGACCCTTGCGAATTACAAGAAAAGCTATCCTGATAAAAAGGCAATGGGTTTGTTAAGTTTCGACATTAAGGAGGTCAGAATGATCTCCGCTGATCATGCTTTTGTACTAGGTGCCTGGCACTTAAAACGTGAAAATGATGATCCTAAAGGCTATTTTACCTTGATCGTGAAGAAAATTAGAGGTGAATGGAAGGTAATAGCCGATCACTCGAGTTAAAACCTAGGTAACCTTTGCTTTTTTAACAATTTTTGAAAATAGGCCGGGTAGAAATCTTTTTAGCAGTACTGCATATTTCTCTTTTCCGCCAATAAAGACCTCTTCTTTTCCGGATTTTATAGCTTTTATTATTTCTAATGCACATTCATTGGCTGACATTCCGTTTGCCTGTGCATCATCCATTGTATTTTGCTTCGTTCCATCTGCAGTTAATGCATTAATTGTCACATTTGTTTTAATAAATCCCGGACAAATAATGCAAATACCAATTTTTGGGTCGATTTCTGAGCGCAGGGAGTCGAAATAGCCATGCAGTGCATGCTTTGACGCTGAATATGCCGAGCGGAATTTGGTTCCGAATTTGCCAACCAGACTACTAATAATTACAATTTGACCTTCTTTATTGGATAGCATGGTTGGTATAACAGCATTGGTTAAGGCAACTGTGCCCCAGAAATTAATGTTCATGATTTTTTGGGCAACATCAAGGTTTGTATCCAATGCAAGGGATCGCTGACTGACACCACCTGAATGAATGATGATGTCAATTCTTCCAAAAATAGTGAGGGCAGATTGTGCTTTGTCTGGTAATTCGCTGGTATTTTCAAGGTCCAGCGGAAGTACGTGAACATCAATCTGACTTTTAGCGCATTTTTGTTTGACCTGATACAAACCATCGCTACTCCTTGATGAGATGATCAATTTAGCACCAGCCTTATTCAATTCATAGCACAGTGCTTCACCGATTCCGCTTGATGCGCCGGTGATCCAAATTATTTTATTATTTAATTCCATAAGATTTTATGCTAATTAGTGCTGAAGAACAATTCTGAGGCAATATGGTCTGCAAATAGCTTTCCTTCTCTGGTTAAGGTAACCATTTTCTCATTGATATTGATCCATTCCTTTTCGAGAAAGGGTTCCAAACCATTATAAAGTTCACTTGAATAGTATGATCCGAATTTCAAAGAAACCGTTTGTAGATCCATTCCTTTACTGGTACGAAGTGAGGTCATGATATATTCGTTGATCTTATTTTCAGTACTTAGAAATTCAGTTTCTGCAGGAACCTTTTTTAATTCAATACCATCAATGTATTTTGAATTATTCGAAATATTCCATTGTCTGCTTTCCCCGTTAAAAGAATGAGCCGAAGGTCCGATACCAAGATAGTTCACTCCATCCCAATAATTTGAATTATGTCTTGAATGCATGCCCGGTTTTGAAAAATTTGAAATTTCATAATGCTCAAAACCAGACTCTGCTAACTGGTAAATCAACATCAGGAACTGGCTTGCACTTTGGCCTTCATCCATACCTGCTTGTTTACCTTTAGTGATGAATGTTGCCAGTGCTGTTTTGGGTTCGACAGTAATGGAATAAGAAGAAATATGAGGGACTTGGTATTCTATGAGTTTTTGAATATTAAATTCCCATTTTTCATCAGTCAGAAGTGGGAATCCATAAATCAGGTCTGTTGTAATATTTTCGAATCCTGCATCCTGAACCCTTTTTATTGCACTTTGAGCTTCACTTGCGGTGTGTGCACGGTTCATCCATTTTAAGTCTTCTTCAAAAAAAGATTGAACTCCAATACTGAAACGATTGATCAGTGTGCTTTTTATTTCCCTAACATACTTTGGGTTCAGATCGTCCGGATTGGCCTCGATCGTTACTTCTGCATTTGATGAGAGCTCGAAAAGATCGGTGATCTGACCAATCAGGACTTGCAATTCATTGGCGTTTAATAATGAAGGAGTACCGCCACCAAAATAAATGGTTTCAATTTTTTCATTTTTGAGATAGTTCTTTCTTAGAATGATTTCAGATCTTAATGCATTTAGCATTTGATCCTTGTATTGAGGAGAAGTACTGAAATGAAAATCGCAATAGTGACAGGCTTTTTTACAGAAAGGGATATGAATATAGATTCCGGCCATCTTGCAAATTTACAACAATAGTGTATCCCTTTATTTTTAAGTATTCCTGCTCTTAAATATTATTGAGCCTTAGCAATATTTCTTTCTGCTATTTTTTCTCTGCGGTATTTTGCCATATTTATCATGAAAACACTCGCCAGAATTATAATCAGGCCAATAATTTGGATTGAAGATATTTTCTCATTAGCAAAAAATACTCCCAAAAGAACAGCAACAACGGGATTTACGTAGGCATAAGTACTAACCTGCATGGCAGATCTCTGTTTTAACAACCAAACATAAGCACTGAAACCTGCTATAGAACCTAAAACAACAAGATATAGTACAGCCATCCAGGCGTCAAGTGATACATTCTTCCATTGAAAAGTACTTAATTCATCGCGAATAATGATCCCGGGTAAAAATGCAATTCCTGCAGCAATCATTTGCCATGTGCTGTTTACTATAATTGGGTCGTCAGTAGATTTATATTTTGAGTAAAGTGATCCGCCCGACCAGGTTATTGAAGCAATAACTAGCATGACCATGCTACTCATTTCTACAGATTTGCTGCCTTGAAGGGACATAGCCTCAGTGACCTGTTCACTAAAAAGTAAAATTACCCCTACGAGTCCAATTAAAAGACCTGAAATGATGGATTTGCTTCTTAAATTTTCAGACCATTTGGGTTTATCGAGCAGTACGAACCAGAGCGGCGCTGATGAAACCATAATGGCAACCATCCCACTAGGCATGCTTCGTTCAACCCATATAATTATGCCATTTCCACAAAAAAGCATTAATATTCCACTGATAGCTGCGTACTTAATTCCTTTGGCTGCAAAAATATTATAGCCCTTGAACAAGCACCATGCTGCCATCATCCCGCCAGCAATTACAAATCGTAATGCACCTAGAATGAATGGTGGGAAATCCTTTACGGCAATCTGAATAAAAAAATAGGTGGAACCCCAAACAATGTAGACAATTGCAAATGCAAGAGCAAGCATGAACAGAGATGTGTTTTTCTTTGAAAAGCTAGACATGTTTAAGTACAGGTATGACCAATTGTTGTTTTTCTTTCACAGTCTCAAGAACAATTGTTGTTCGGGTAGATAGAATATTAGGAATTTTGGCAATAGAGTTTCTCATCAGTTCTACGAGAGAGGATGAGTCAAAAGTGCGAATTTTTACCAGATAGCAGTCATCACCTGCAACATGATGTACTTCTTGAACTTCAGGTATTGAAGCCAGTGCAGAGGCGGTATCAGTGCATCCAATACCGTCCGAAGCCTTTATAAATACATATGCAAGTAGATTCTGATGTAATGCCGATGGATTTAACCTTGTGGTAAATTGAAGAATGATGTTTTTTTGTTCAAGTTTTTTAACCCGTTCCAGAACTGCAGATGGAGCCATACTCAGCTCCCTTGCAATATCAGCGTTTGAAACACGGGCATTTTCTTGAAGCAGGCTAAGGATTTCACGGTCGATATGATCCAGCTGATTATCTTTGAGATGCATAATTCCGTAAAAATAGTATTGTCGGAATAAAATTCAAATTTATTATTAGTTTACTGAATAAAATTCTGTTTATCGACTTTTTTATGTTGTTTAATAATTCTTGAGCTAAAAAAGGTGCTTCCTTTAGGCTTACGGTTCTTTTATTGGCTTATTCTGAAAAATATTTAGGAAAAAAAATAAAAAAGTGGAAATTTGAATGCAGGAAAATATTAGTTTTGATGAATTAATAAGGATGATTAAACGTTCATACAAAATTATTCTTGTCATTTTTTTGATCAGTTCGTTTGTTTTTGGGCAGACCGACAGTCTACGGTCAAATCTCAATATTTCTGCTAATCGAACGAATGATTCAGCCAGACTGGCCAGAATAGTAAGTTACAGAGATTCCATAAAGGTAATAAAAGACTCACTTTCCATGGCCTGGATTAAGAGTCCTGAACCGGGTCGCCAAAATCCTTTTCAGGATAGCCTGATCAACTTGTACCTTCAAAAAAATCTTGATATTTCTGCTTCGGCTGCAAAATTTCCTAAAAAGGACCGTAATCTTAACAGGGGTATACTCAGGCCAAGTGGTGAAACATGGATTGTAGTCGTTATCTTGTCTTTGGTAGTATTTTTTTCGCTGGTCAGGTATTTCTTTCCTGTAGAGTTGAACAATATAATTATGGCCTTTTACAGTAACCAGATTTTATCCAGAATCAATAAAGAAGACAGTCTTTTTAATTCCTGGCTGTTTATTTTTTTCTATTTGTTGTTCGGACTCATAATTGGCCTTTATTTATATTTATCAGGTAAGTATTTGCAAATTAATTATCCGGTTAGTGGTTTCGAATTGTTTCTTTTCCTGAGTGCACTGGTGATTGGTTTATTTACATTCAAGATTATAGTACTCCGTGTTTTTGGGTTTTTATTTGATACTAACCGACTTGTTCGTGAATATGTATCAGTATTGTATCTGAGTTATTTCAATACCGCGATATTTTTTTTACCAATAGTAATAGCATTTAGTTTAACCTCCATTCGTTTCGCAGGTATTTATAGTTATATCGGGTTTGTGATGATTCCCGGAATATTCGTTGTTCAATTTCTTAGAGTTGGGGCAAAAATTTTATCAAATTACAAGTTTCCAAAAGTTTATTTAATTATTTACCTTTGTGCCTTCGAATTTTGTCCTTTAATTATTCTTTTTAAAGTACTCGGGTATTAGCCTTAATAAGAAATATGCAAGTAAATCCAATTGAAAAACCAAGGAAAGTTAAAAGTATCCTTGTTACTTTGCCAAAACCTGATTCGGAAAAGTCGCCTTATTTTGATTTAGCCAAAAAATATAATTTAAAAATAGATTTCAGATCTTTTATTCATGTAGAGGGCGTACAGGCCAAGGATTTTCGTAAAGAGAAAATAAATTTCGCTGAATTTACCGCAGTTATATTCACTAGCAGAAACGCAGTTGATCATTTTTTTAGGATTTGTGAAGAAATGCGATACGATGTACCTTCAGACATGAAGTATTTCTGTATATCGGAAACAACTGCACTTTATCTTCAAAAATACATCCAATACAGAAAGCGTAAAATATTCTTTGGGAAACAAACCGCTGCTGATCTTGCTGATCTATTGAAGAAACATACAACTGAGAAATTTTTATATCCTTGTTCAGATGTAGCAGCCGAGGAAACGCAAAGATTTCTTACCGAGAATGGCTATGATTTTAAACCTGCAGTGTTATTCCACACGGTTTGTAGCGATCTTTCTGATCTTGCAGAGGTTTTTTATGATGTGATTGCCTTTTTTAGTCCGAGCAGTATTCACTCATTATTCATCAATTTCCCTGATTTTAAACAGAACAATACCCGTATTGCCGCATTTGGAGTTAGTACACTCAAGGCCGCTCTGGAGCA
>CAMBFY010000133.1 GCA_945865415.1 Sphingobacterium thalpophilum | reverse complement strand
TTTTTACAAAAATTTAACACGAGATTTACTATCTGAAATATGAGCGCATCAAGTATAATTTTCTTTTTGATTTTTTTAATTCCATTAACCGGATTCCTCTTCTGGGTTATGCGTCAGGATAAGCGAAGGGGTAAAATAGGTATGTTTATTCTTGGATTTATTGTTATTGTTGGAATTTGGTTTATGTATATTATGACTAAAGGAAAATAACTTCCTTTGATTGTTTTCCAGCTTGTATATCCCTGATTTTATTTCTCATCAATTTTCTTTGAGTCCTTAAAAAAATTTGGATTGCATCCTATTATTGTCGTATTTGATTGAACTATTTTTTTTGAGTAGATTTTTTAGCTTTATGCAGTTAAGCTATTTTTTTCTTTGCCATTAATCAACAATAAATTATCCTCCAATGAAAAAGTTAACAAGATTATTCTCTTTTCTGTTGTTTATCCTCCTCAGCGGGGCAGTTTTGGCTCAGCCTGTTGAGCAGAATGTGAAAGTAATTATTGGACCCGATCATCCAAACTGGATTTACAAAATTGGAGAACCAGTAAAGTTTAATGTCACTGTACTTCAATATGGTAATCCCTTAAAAAATGTAAAAATTGTATATGAACTCGGGCCTGAAAAAATGAACCCTGAAAAACGCGATTCATTACAGCTTTCTGCTGGCATGACAACTATTGAGGCTGGAACAATGAAAGTCCCCGGTTTTTATCGTCTGGTCGTGACTGCAGAAGTGAATGGCAAGAAGTATAGTAATCTCGCAACTGTAGGTTTTGATCCTGAACAGATCAAACCTGCCGCGATTAACCCTGATGATTTTCTTCAGTTCTGGAACAATGCTAAATCTGATTTGGCAAAAATACCAATGGATGCAAAAATGACCTTATTGCCTGAACGCTCTACAGAAAAGGTAAATGTTTACCATGTAGATCTTCAGAATTTCAGAATTGGCAGCAGACTATATGGAATACTTTGTGTTCCCAAAAAGCCGGGCAAATATCCCGCATTACTACGGGTTCCCGGAGCCGGAATCAGACCCTATAACGGGGATGTGGCAACAGCAGAAAAGGGAGTAATTACATTAGAAATTGGAATTCATGGGGTTCCTGTTATACTGGAACCAAACGTCTATACTAATCTTAGTGTGGGTGCTTTGTCTGGTTATCCGGCTTTTAATCTAGAAGATAGGGATCGATATTATTATAAGCGGGTGTATATGGGTTGTGTCAGAGCCAATGATTTTTTGACTTCTCTGCCTGAGTTTGACGGAAGTACTCTAGGTGTTACCGGGGGAAGTCAGGGAGGTGCTTTGTCAATTATCACTGCAGCTCTTGATTCAAGGGTTAAATTTTTAGGGGCTTTTTATCCTGCGCTTAGTGATCTCACCGGATTTATGATCGGAAGGGCAGGGGGATGGCCACATTTATTTAATAAGGATAATGTAAATTCCGGCAGTACACCTGATAAAGTAAAAACTGCCGGTTATTATGATGTAGTGAACTTTGCAAGACAACTCAAAGTGCCGGGGATGTACAGCTGGGGATTTAATGATGTTACTTGTCCGCCGACCTCAATGTATGCCGCTTATAACGTGATTAACGCTCCGAAATCTTTATTTCTCGCAGTTGAAACAGGACACTGGACGTATCCTGAGCAAAGAGAAAATGTTAATAGTTGGTTGGATAAGCAGTTGAAGGTGAAATGATTTCAGAATCAGAAAATACTTTTCAAAAAAAATCCCGCTTATTTTGAGCGGGATTTTTAATTTATTTTTTTTCTTCAAGATGATCGGCTGTAACCGTTGCCTTAATTTTAGCTTCAAGTTCGTCCATCAGATCCGGATTATCTAATAACAATTGCTTCACCCCATCACGGCCCTGTCCTAATTTGGTATCACCATAACTGAACCAAGATCCTGCTTTCTTAATGATCTCGAAATCAACACCCAAATCAATAATCTCACCAGCTTTTGAAATGCCTTCTCCAAACATGACATCAAATTCTGCGATTCGGAAAGGCGGAGCAAGTTTGTTTTTGACAACCTTAACTTTAACCCTGTTCCCTGAAACCTCATCAGTGTCCTTTATCTGTGAAATTCTCCGGATATCTAAACGTACTGAAGCATAGAACTTTAGTGCATTTCCTCCGGTGGTTGTCTCCGGACTTCCAAACATTACACCTATCTTATCCCTTAACTGATTGATGAAAATACAGCAACATCCTGTTTTGGAAATGGTGCCGGTTAACTTCCTTAATGCCTGTGACATTAAACGAGCATGTAAGCCCATTTTGGAATCACCCATTTCACCTTCGATCTCTGCCTTTGGAACAAGAGCTGCAACCGAGTCAATGACAATAATATCAATTGCTCCGGATCTAATCAGATTATCTGCAATCTCCAGTGCCTGCTCGCCATTGTCAGGCTGTGAGATTAGAAGATTTTCAATATCCACTCCCAGCTTACTCGCATAAAATTTATCAAAAGCATGCTCAGCATCGATGAATGCTGCTATACCACCTTTTTTTTGAGCCTCGGCAATGGCATGAATTGCCAGGGTTGTTTTACCCGAAGATTCAGGACCATAAATTTCTATCACACGACCTTTTGGTAATCCACCAATACCCAATGCGATATCCAGACTGATTGAACCGGTTGAAATCGCTTCTATTGTTTCCACCGCATTATCGCCTAATTTCATGACGGTTCCTTTACCGTATGATTTTTCAAGTTTATCCAGTGTAAGCTGTAAAGCTTTTAATTTATCTGCGTTGCTCATTATTTTAGTTTTATGTCCTCAAATTTATAGTAAATATTTTAAAATACTAAAAATATTATCAATATATTTCTTTTATTTCTATTTAGAATTCAAGATATTGAATTAATCTCTTAAAATTTTATAGTGAACTATTTTACGGCTTTAAATTTTTTTAGTGCTTTTGATTGCTTGTCTAATAGCTTTTTTTTCTTCAGCACCTTTAGCTTTTTCAGCTCTATTTTCTCTGCTTTTTGCAGGGCCGTTTCCGTCTGACTTTGCTTAAAATATTTACAAATATCCGTCAGGGGGCATATTTGGCACTTCGGACTTCTTGCCAGACAGGTATATCGTCCATGGAGGATGAGCCAGTGATGCGCAATGTGAATTTTGTCTTTTGGCAGATGATTGACTAATTGTTTCTCTACTGCCAATGGTGTTTTTGCATTTTTTGTAAGGCCTAGTCGATTCGAAACCCTGAAAACATGCGTGTCTACTGCCATTGCCGGCGCGTTGAAGATCACTGATGCAATCACATTTGCGGTTTTTCGGCCTACGCCTGGCATTTTTTGAAGATCTTCAATTTTTGAAGGAACTATACCATTGAACTCCTCAACTAATTTTTGGGCCATGCCCACAAGATGTTTGGATTTATTGTTGGGGTAGCTGACGCTTCTGATATAGCTAAAAACTTCTTCCGGTGTTGAAGCGGATAAAGACTCCGGGGTGGGAAACTGTTCAAATAACCGGGGTGTAACCTGATTAATACGTTTATCAGTACACTGTGCAGATAAAATTACTGCAACCAGCAACTGATACGGATTTTCATATTGCAGCTCAGTTTCTGCTTCAGGCTGATGAGATGAAAAATAATCTACAAAAGCTTTATATCTGTCTTTAATTAGCACGAACAAATATAAATGGATTGCCTGATCTTGCTTGAAAAATAAAACAAAAAAACCGATCTGATCCGGGATCGTTTTTTTTGTTCAAATTCTTAAAGCGATTTTGAATAATCCAGAATATTGCTGATTGTTTTGTCAGCAGGATTATTTGTCAATGCATTTAGATCGGGTTTAATAGAAGAGTAAAATGATTGCTCGTCCACGCCAATATCCTTAGCCAAAAGGCTGATTTCGGATTTTGTGCTGGTTAATGAATTTGTTGCAGGAGTAGAAGTTTCTATCATAAGCGAGTTATTTTTTGGAATTTAACGCAGCTGTAACAGAAATGTTTTGTCAATAATAAAATATTTTAATTATTCTTCAAACTTAATTCCCTGGTTAGCATCATTTTGCGCAAATTATTCAAGGCATATCGCATACGTCCTAATGCAGTATTAATACTGACCCCGGTGATGTCTGAAATTTCTTTAAAATTCAGATCCCCATAATGGCGCATGATAAGTACTTCTTTTTGCTCCGAAGGTAAATGGTGGATCAATTCTCTAAGATCCTGATAGGTTTGTTCCCTGATAATCTTTTCTTCTGTGCTTTCATCATGAAACTTTATAACCTCAAAAATATCGAAGCCCTCCACTGTTGTAACTACCGGAGACCGTTTTATTTTACGGAAATGGTCAATCACCAGATTGTGCGCAATCCGGATAACCCATGGTAGAAATTTGCCTTCCTCATTATACCTTCCGGCCTTTAAAGTGTTGATTACCTTGATAAAAGTGTCCTGGAATATGTCCTCAGCAAGATAAGAATCTTTTACAAGGAGGTATATTGAAGTGTAGATTTTGGATTTATGCCTGCGAATCAGTTCTTCCAGACTTGGCTCATGACCCTGTATATATTGCTTAAGCAACTCCTGATCACTAAGCGATTGGATATTTATTGCACTCATACTTTAAATTCTTCTAAATGTAAATTCCCGAAAGATATTGAAGTAGAGTTTATTCGATAGCAGGTGTCTTATAAATGTTAAGAATGTATTAATTGGTTATTCAAATCAAGCAAATATTTTGCCAAAATCAAAGAATATTTACTCTAATCTCGATAATAAGTACTTATAGCTGTATTTTTGCAGTCCGAATAACTATGTGTTGAACCAATATACGTAAAAAAGCAGTTTGGAGTTTAAGAATGAATAAAGAGGCGGATAAAGATCCTAAGAAGTATGTAATCATTAAAGGTGCACGTGTTCATAATTTGAAGAATATTGATGTGGCCATACCTAAAAATCAATTGGTTGTTATAACCGGTATGTCAGGATCAGGCAAGTCTTCCCTCGCATTTGATACCTTATATGCCGAAGGTCAGCGCCGTTACGTAGAAAGCCTGTCTTCTTATGCGAGGCAGTTTATGGGGCGAATGAACAAGCCCGATGTAGACTATATCAAAGGAATAGCACCGGCAATTGCAATAGAACAAAAGGTTATTACCAGTAATCCCCGATCAACAGTTGGTACTTCTACAGAGATTTATGATTACCTAAAATTGCTTTTTTCCAGAATTGGAAAGACAATCTCACCTGTTTCCGGAAAAGAGGTGAAAAAGGATACAGTTTCTGATGTAATCAATTTTATTTCAGGTCATGAACCTGATACCGCCATTACAATCTTGTGTCCGCTGCATTCACACAATAATCGTTCACTAAAGGAAGAACTGGCTGTATTGTTACAAAAAGGCTTTACCCGTGTCTTGATTGATGATCAATTATTGAAAATTGAGGCGCTTCTGGATGATCAAACAAGCGGCAATTCTCAGTCGGGTGCCGATGTGAACATTAAAATAGTTATTGACAGGGTTTCGGTATCAGATGATGAAGAGACAATGAGCCGTTTGGCAGATTCTGTTCAGACCGCATTTTTTGAAGGCAGAGGGGATTGTCTGCTGGAAGTGAATGGTATTATGCATTTGTTTTGCGATCGGTTTGAGCTCGATAAATTACGATTTGAAGAACCTAGTCCCAATTTTTTTAGCTTTAATAATCCATTTGGAGCATGTAAACGTTGTGAGGGATATGGAAAAATCATCGGAATTGATGAGGATCTCGTAATCCCGGATAAAAGTAAATCTGTTTATGATGGTGCAATTGCACCCTGGAGAGGTGAAAAAATGGTGGAATGGCTTAATAAGCTGGTGAAGTCTGCACTAAAATTTGATTTCCCGATTCATCGTTCTTACAATCAATTAAGTGCTGAACAAAAGCAATTGCTCTGGACAGGAAACAAATATTTCAACGGACTTGATGATTTTTTCAAAGAACTGGAAACTCAAACATTTAAAATTCAATACAGGGTGATGCTTTCCAGGTATCGTGGAAAGACAAACTGTCCGGAATGTCTGGGCAGCCGTCTGCGTCAGGATGCATCTTACGTTAAAATCGCGGAACATTCAATTACTGATATCGTGTTAATGCCATTGGATAAGGCTCTTGAATTCTTTCAGGGCCTTGAACTGGATGCCACCCAACTCAAGATTGCAAAACGTTTATTAATGGAAATTACCAACCGGATAAAATTTTTGAATGATGTTGGTTTAAGTTACCTCACACTGAACAGGTTGTCAAATACCTTATCCGGAGGAGAATCACAGCGAATTAACCTGGCTACTTCTTTGGGTAGTTCCTTAGTTGGTTCAGTTTATGTGCTCGATGAGCCGAGTATCGGTCTTCATCCAAGGGATACTCATCGCCTGATTGAAGTATTACGCTCGCTAAGGGATGTAGGTAATACAGTACTGGTAGTGGAGCATGAGGAGGAGATCATGCATGCTGCCGATCATATCATTGATATCGGTCCGGAGGCCGGAACCCATGGTGGTAACCTCGTTTTCACAGGTAGTTTTACTGAAATTTTAAAAGACGAGCATAGCCTTACCGGTCAGTATCTCAGTGGAAGACAATCTATAGCCATACCGTCTCAGCGGCGTAAATGGAGTAATTATATTGAAATTAAAGGCGCACGTGAAAATAACCTGAAGGATATTGATGTCAAATTTCCATTGAATGTACTGACTGTAGTTTCGGGTGTTTCAGGTTCAGGAAAAACTTCCCTGGTTAAACGAATATTACAACCCGCTGTACAGAAAGCGATTGGTAATTATTCAGGAGAGCAAACTGGCGCTTATGATGCAATAGGAGGCGATTTTAATAAGATTGAACAGGTTGAAATTGTAGATCAGAACCCAATTGGTCGTTCTTCACGCTCTAATCCGGTAACCTATGTTAAGGCCTGGGATGAAATCAGGAATTTGTTTGCATCACAGGGTCTTGCAAAAGCCGGCGGACTTAAGCCTTCTGCATTTTCATTTAATGTGGAAGGCGGACGATGTGATGTTTGTCAGGGTGAAGGTGAAGTTAAAATTGAAATGCAGTTCATGGCTGATATTTACCTTCCTTGTGAAGCTTGTGAAGGGAAGCGATTTAAGCAGCATGTATTGGATGTGACCTATAAGGAGAAGAATGTTTTCGAAGTATTAGACATGACCATTGATGAAGCCCTTGACTTTTTTAACCAGGAACCCAAAATTCTTTCTAAGATTAAGCCATTGTCGGATGTGGGTTTGGGATACGTTCATCTCGGTCAATCTTCAAATACGCTCTCAGGGGGTGAAGCACAGCGTATCAAACTTGCATCTTTCCTTGTTAAAGGGAACAACAGCAGCAAAACCCTGTTCATTTTTGATGAGCCAACCACAGGTCTACATTTTCATGACATCAAAAAACTTTTGAAATCCTTTGAAGCTTTAATTGTTCAGGGGAATACCATCCTTGTCATCGAACATAATATGGATGTAATTAAATGCGCCGATTGGGTGATTGATATCGGTCCGGAAGGTGGCGATAAAGGTGGTAAAGTCGTTTTTGAAGGTATTCCAGAAGATTTAATCAAAGAGAAAAATTCGTACACCGGTAAATTTTTGAAGGAGAGGTTTAAAGGGTAGAAGAGAAGCTTATTGTCCTGGTTTTATAATAATAAAAATTTAAAAGGTTTAGATTTTCGGAAAGGTGCTGCTGTGGTTCTTTAGATAGGATAGCCCGTTGCTCTGCTTTAGTTTTTTGCGGACAAATAATCGTAAAAGATAAAAATCCTGTTCGCAAAAAAGCTATCGCTGCCGCCCCGGTTTAGT
>CAMBFY010000132.1 GCA_945865415.1 Sphingobacterium thalpophilum | reverse complement strand
TGTATGATAAAATCAGATCAAACTCACACTCCGGTTTACAAATTCAGTTAATTCAGCACCGGTCAGCATGCCTTGTGACAACAAGGCCAGATCAAATGCCTGTTTAGCCAGTTGAGTTTGTTCTGCTTCATCCTGAGTTAAAAGGATTTTACCAATAAGTTTATGGTTTCCATTGATGGATACATTATAATTATCCGGCAGATTGCCATAGAATCCCATACCTCCACCCATTTTTGACATATCTTTCATGCGTCGCATAAATTCATCCATGGTAACGATTACAGGCAGTTCCTCAGGATTCAGGCTTTCAATTTCAATACGCATGTTTGGTCTAACGATTGCTTTTTCAAAGATTGCTTTAACCTTTGCTTTCTCCTCATCGTTCAAAACATGAACGGTTTGGTCTTCTTTGCTGATAATCTTATCAGCTACATCTGCATCAACACGTTTAAGTGATGTTTTCTCAAGTTTCTGTTCCAGCTGACTAATAAAGTGAGGATCAATTGGAGAATTCAAATTCAGGACATCATATCCCTTTTTGTTTGCCGACTGTATAAAAGCATCCTGCTTATCAGTATCAGTAGCGTACAGATACACCAGCATGTCATTCTTATCAGTTTGAGCTGTTTTTACTTTTTCTTTATATTCTTCAAGGGTATAATATTCATTTTGGGTATTATTTAGGAGCACGAAATCTTTTCCCTTATCATAGAATTTCTCTTCACTGATCATCCCATATTTTACGAATAAACCGATATCACTCCATTTCTCTTCAAAAGCTTTGCGATCATTTTTAAACAACGAAGCTAATTTATCGGCTACTTTCTTGGTGATATAACTGTTGATCTTTTTAACAGCACTGTCAGCCTGAAGGAAGCTTCTTGAAACGTTCAATGGAATATCCGGTGAATCGATCACTCCATGAAGCAACATTAAAAATTCAGGAACTACATCTTTTACTTCGTCGGTAATAAATACCTGACGAGAGAATAGTTTGATTTTATTCCGCTGTATTTCAAACTCGTTCTTAACTTTCGGGAAATAAAGAACACCTGTCAGATTGAAAGGATAATCTACATTCAGATGAATCCAGAACAGGGGATCTTCTGAAAACGGGTAGAGTTCCTTATAAAAGGCCAGATAATCTTCATCCTTTAATTCAGAAGGAGATTTTGTCCAAATCGGACTGGTATTATTAATGATATTATCAACCTCAATAGACTTGTATTTTGGTTTTCCTTCCGCATCTTCACCATCAGGCTCCTGCTCTGATTTAGTTCCAAATTGTACCGGAATTGGAAGGAATTTACAATATTTATCAAGGATATCCTTGATTTTGTTTTTATCTAAAAATTCTTTGGATTCCTTATTTACATGTAGAATGATATCTGTTCCTCTACTAGCGCGAGTTCCGGTATTGATTTCAAATTCTGTACTTCCGTCACAAATCCAACGTGCAGGTTCTGCACCATCCTGATAGGAAAGTGTTTGAATTTCAACCTGATCAGCAACCATGAAGGCCGAGTAAAATCCTAGACCGAATTTTCCTATGATTTCATTGGCATCCTTTGCATCCTTAAATTTCTCAACAAATTCTGTTGCACCGGAAAATGCGATCTGGTTGATGTATTTTTTAATTTCTTCTCCTGTCATTCCCAAGCCATTGTCGGAGATGGTGATTGTTTTTTTCTTTTCATCGACCGCTACTGATACTTTTAACTCACCCAGTTCTCCTTTATATTCGCCCAAAGAGGAGAGACGTTTAATTTTTTGAGTAGCATCTACCGCATTTGCAACCAGCTCTCTCAGAAAGATTTCGTTATCAGAATATAAAAATTTCTTAATGATTGGGAAAATGTTCTCAGTATGAATCGAAATGGTTCCTTTTTCTTGCATCTTATTAAATTATTTGGTTAACTAACTCTGTTCAACAATACTTATTCCAAAGAGATTTTATGTCAACTTGGCATTATTATGTATTATTTGACCTAATTGTAATCCTCAATAACACCACCAGAGGCAAATTTCAAATTCTAAAACATATGAGTTGACAATTTTCATTGATTCACGTGAGTTCGATATAAAATCTCGCTGGGCTAAGTTCAGACTGAAGTTTTTCTCACCTTTTAGAAAGCAGGGTCTGTGTCTCTTCGCTTATACCAGCCCCGTGTTCTGCCCTATTTTTTTGCGGGAAATTTAATTTTATCATGAGATTCTTGTTGCAAAAAAGATAGAGCTGCCACCCGAGTTTGTTTAATAGGGCCTATGGTTCTATTACCGGTCTGCTCAGAAAAATCAATACGAATGACTGAATTTGCGCTGCTCGGGATCTTAGCTTACACATCCCGCAATCCAGATAAAAACGGGTTTATAACCAGCTTTGAAATTAATCATTTTACACCTGTTGATGTTAACAGCTGCAATCAGGAATTAATTTTCTATAAACTCTTAGTTTTGTTGAACTCTGATGTATTATGAAATTCAACTTCAGGAAAATCACGTTTTGCAAGATTTAATGTCCAGTCGTTATCTGCCAGAAATACAGGGTTCCCATCTTTGTCTGTGGCGATATGATGATGCCTTCTTTGAGTTATTTCATTAATATTTTTTTTGTCTTTTGAAGTCATCCAGCTTGACTTTCTAAAAGTAAGTGGCCTGAATGCACATTTTGCACCATATTCATGCTGAAGCCGGAAAACTATTACTTCATATTGTAATTCACCAACGGTACCAATGATCTTACGGTTTCCGGGTTGTTGAACAAACAATTGAGCAACACCTTCTTCTGTTAACTGCTGCAAGCCTTTTTCAAGTTGTTTGGATTTTAAAGGGTCACGATTTTCTACTTCCTTGAATATTTCAGGGGAGAAGCTAGGAATCCCTTTGAACTGTAGTTGTTCACCTTCAGTTAAAGTATCACCAATCTTAAAATTTCCGCTGTCGTAAAGCCCCACTACATCACCTGGCCAGGCTTCTTCAACCAAACTTTTTTCGTTGGCCATGAAATCAACTGGGTTTGAGAATTTTAACTTTTTATTGAGACGCGTATGATGAAAGAATTTATTTCGCTCAAATTTACCTGAGCAAATCCTTAAAAATGCAATTCTGTCACGATGATTGGGATCAAGGTTGGCATGAATCTTAAATACAAAACCTGTAAAGTTCTTTTCATTAGCCATAATCATCCTTTCATTGGCTTCACGACTTTTCGGACTGGGTGCTATGTTAACAAATGTGTCTAGCAATTCGCGAATTCCGAAATTATTAATCGCACTTCCGAAGAAGACAGGGGCAAGGAGACCCTCCAAATAAAGGTCATTGTCAAGATTTCCGTATACTCCATCAACAAGCTCAAGGTCATCCTGAAGGGTTTTTAATTCTTTCGCTTGCAAAAATTCGTTTAACAATGGATCATTGAGATTTTTAACCTGAATTACCGGTTCACTTACTTTAGATTTATCTGGTTTGAAAAGGTTGAGTTGCTTATCGAAAATATTGTAGACGCCTTTGAAATTAAAACCTTGGCCGATTGGCCATGACAGTGGACAAACACTGATATTCAGATTGTTCTCAAGTTCGTCAAGAAGTTCAAAAGTGTCTTTACCTTCGCGATCGAGCTTGTTAATGAAGATGATAACAGGAGTGTTGCGCATGCGGCAAACATCCATTAGTTTTTGTGTTTGCTCTTCAACACCTTTTACGCTATCCACCACCAGAATCACACTATCTACAGCAGATAAGGTACGATAGGTATCTTCCGCAAAGTCTTTATGACCCGGTGTATCAAGAATATTGATCCGTTTCCCGTTATATTCAAAGCCCATCACTGAAGTTGCAACGGAAATTCCACGCTGCTTTTCAATTTCCATGAAATCGGATGTGCTACTTTGGTTGGCTTTATTTCGTTTTACGGTTCCAGCGGTGTTAATTGCCCCGCCAAAAAGTAGAAATTTTTCTGTAAGTGTTGTTTTTCCAGCATCAGGGTGACTAATAATGGCAAAAGTTTTTCGCTTTTCTATTTCTTGGTTGAGCATAAGATCATGGACATGTGAATTAATCACATCAGGGCTTTTTTGTAAAAATGCAAAGCTAGTAATTTTTGTTGTTTCAAATTGTAATGAAAAAAGGTTAATGAGCGTTTCTTTACTCATGATTTACCGATCAATTAGTATACAATCAGTGGTCTTTGAGTATCTGTTGATTTGCTGAAAATGTCAAATTACTATTTCGTTGAATTAATTCTTTGTTTTATAATTTATACTTTAAATGAATCGGAATTTAGTATTAGTTCTCGGATCTTGATTCCTGGCTATTACTCTATTTTAAAAATACCTCCGTCGCTCCATATCCAAATCGTTCCTTATGCGCATCCATAAAGGTTTTTACCTGGGCATGTTTGCTGATGATTCGATATATTTCATTTCTTAAAGTGCCGTTTCCAGAACCATGAATAAAAATGATGGAAGGAGTTTTATGAACAATTGCTGCATCCAAAGATTTTTTGAAAAAGTTTATCTGGATATCCAGAATTTCTGAGCTATTGAGAAACTGATGGTCATCCCTGAGTTTTTCAATATGCAGGTCAACTTCTTTACCAGGTTTCTCTACTTCAATCTTTTCTGGATGAGGCCTAAAAAAGCTCTCTTTAAGTTTTTGCGGATCAATTAAAGCTTCTTTACTGTCTAGCTGAATTAACCACCCGGCTTGATCAAGTAATTCATGTTGCTTTTTTGCACCTGAGAAATCTTTGGCTTTGAATTTTTCTGAAAACTCAATTGGCTTTTGCATTTCCTCATTACCCGGACTAAATAAAAGTGCCTTGATTTTAAATTCAGGCCACAGATCAAGTTCATTTAATGAGCATGAATAAATGGATTCTGCAGAATTAGCTTTGAGAATCCCGGAATATTCACCTTTCGCCATATTCTTTTTTTGGGAGTAAAATGTGAATAGTATTTGCCATGAACTTGAATTGACTAAATGAAAATGGAGTACTGATGGACTTCTTTTATCCGGACAAAGAGCAAGATATATACCATTTAGAATAAATTCTGAAGAAATTGTGACTGTGAGGTTCTCTAATGATTGTTTATCAGAAACTTCACTCTTACCGTGTACCCGTGTAACCTGACTGGCTAATACCGGAATTTCAAATCCATCATCATCTGTAACCGCAATGGTACTTTCATCAATTATACGTGTGATATAACCTTCTCTGCGTTCATTCACGAATCGTACGAACTCACCTAATTTATAATTCATAATTGCGGATTTGGATAATCTTGAAAATTGAATATGAAAAACAAATTTATGAAAATTAACCTCCTTAAATCCGAATATGAAATATCATTGCAAAATCCGGGTAGCTCTATACATTTGTATTGTATATTAATCTTGCATTATGAATTCAGATCAGCCAAATAATCCCCTTCACGGAAAAACACTTGAAACTATAATGATTCATCTTGTAAACCATTATGGATGGGATAAGCTTGGCAAATTAATCAGGATCAATTGCTTTAATGAGAATCCGGATATTGCTTCCAGTTTGAAATTTCTTAGAAAAACAGATTGGGCGCGTAAAAAGGTTGAAGAGCTTTACATCAGAACTATCGACAATTGATATCGATTTATATCTTTGTATCATAAAATCAATTATTATGAACAGTTTCAGATTATTTTTTTCAATTTTTGCTGTTATTGGATCTTTATTTGCCTGTAATCAGGCCAAAGAATCTAAAGACTCTGCCATAGCAGACTCAACAACAGTTCAACCTGTGGCGTTAATTCCTGTCGAGTTAAAGGATAGTCTTAATGCTAAGGTTTACAATCATTACATACAATTAAAAGATTTGCTGGTTGCTTCCGATTCTACAAAAGCTAAAACTGCAGCATCTGATTTAGCCATTGCCTTAGGTAAGCTAAATGGCTTTGATAGCACAGTAGTTTTGGTCGGAAAAATTACTAATTCTAAAGATTTATCAGAACAACGTATCAATTTTACTGCCTTGAGTAATGATATGATCAATTTGGTTAAAAAATCAGAGATTGCTTCAGGTAGTATTTATGTACAATATTGTCCGATGGCTAATGAAGGAAAAGGTGGATACTGGCTTTCTTCTCAAGAGGAAATTATGAATCCTTATTACGGTGATGATATGCTCCATTGTGGTGAAGTAAAGGAGACAATTGCAAAAAATTAATCCTGAGTAGAACACAAAGTGAAATTGCTTTATTTCAACATTTCCAGAGCCATATGCTGAAATATTCCACTTGATCTCAGACTATCAAATTATTTTTTGATTTTTTAACAAAAATATTGCAAAACCTTGTGTCAAAAATAGTTCAAAAGCGCACATAATTATTAGTTTTGTGAATCAACTATTAGAATTTTATGTCAGAATCAGCTTCCTTAAAAATAGGAGAACAAACTTACGAACTGCCAATCATTACTGGTACTGAAGGTGAAAAGGCTATAGATATTTCAAAGCTTCGGGATTCAAGTGGGTATATTACGATTGATTCCGGTTACAAAAATACGGGTGCAACTAAAAGTGCCATTACATTTTTGGATGGGGAAGAAGGTGTATTAAAATACAGAGGCTATGGAATTGAAGAATTAGCAGAGAAATCTACTTTTATTGAAGTTGCTTATCTTTTGATATACGGTGAATTGCCTTATCAAGCCCAACTTGACGGCTTTCAATCAAGTATTTCAAGACATACATTGATTCATGAAGACATGAAGAAATTTTTTGATGGCTTTCCATCAAAATCTCATCCTATGGGTCAACTTTCTTCATTAATATGTTCGCTGTCATCATTTTATCCAGAATCATTAAATGCCAAGCAAACTCCTGAGGAACAAAACCTGACAATCATTAAGTTGATTGCAAAAATGAGTACAGTGGTTTCTTGGATTTACAAAAAATCGCTTGGACATCCTATCATATATCCGCAAAACAACCTTGATTATGTAAGTAATTTTTTGAACATGACTTTTGGTCAGCGTACAGAACTGATCCAAATGGATCCTGTAGTTGTGAAAGCAATGAATGTATTGTTTATACTTCATGCTGATCATGAACAAAATTGCTCAACTTCAACTGTTCGTATGGTTGGATCTTCCGATTGTAACTTATATGCATCAATTTCTGCAGGTATTTCAGCGCTTTGGGGTCCACTTCATGGTGGAGCTAATCAGGCCGTAATTGAGATGCTTGAACAGATTAAAAATGATGGTGGCGATACCGATAAGTGGATTAATAAAGCAAAAGATAAAAATGATGGCTTCCGATTGATGGGATTCGGTCATCGCGTGTACAAAAACTTTGATCCACGTGCAAAGATTATTAAAAGAGCATGTGATGAAATATTGGATAAATTGGGTATCGATGACCCTGTGCTTGAAATAGCTAAAAAGCTCGAAAATACAGCATTGAATGATCCATATTTTGTTGATCGTAAGCTTTATCCAAATGTAGATTTCTATTCGGGTATTATTTACCGTGCTTTAGGATTTCCAACAGATATGTTCACTGTTCTTTTTGCTTTAGGACGTTTACCGGGTTGGATTGCTCAATGGAAGGAAATGCGTGAGAACAAAGAGCCGATTGGCAGACCGAGACAAATATATACGGGCGAAACGGTTCGTAACTACGTTGATCTGAAAAACCGGTAGTTTTTTAAGAATCCGGTAAAATAAACTCCGTTAGATTTCACTCGCGGAGTTTATTTTTCTGATTTAGGGTTTAAAACTCTTAAATTCCCGTTTTAATGTTGTTGCAACATCATAATTACATTAAAATTCCTGCGATGGTTGCAGATAGGTAGGAGGCAAGTGTACCACATATTAGTGCTCTCATTCCAAGTTTTGCAAGGTCAGTCCTTCTTTCAGGCGACAATTCT
>CAMBFY010000131.1 GCA_945865415.1 Sphingobacterium thalpophilum | reverse complement strand
TTAATCACGTTCCGCATCCCACCATCGGCAATAACATAGGCGGCAATTGAATTCACCCCTATCACCATCAAAAAGAAAGTTCCCTTCCTGCGATTTTTCATATCAATCAAACCATAAAACATCGCTAGGAAAAGGAAACAGATTCCTCCACTAAAAATGGTCCATGCCGGAGTCCAAATACGCTTAACAATCGGATTTATACCAGCAACATGCAGAATGATACCCAAAAGAATCAGGCAAATACCATATAAAACAAAGTTATTTAGCTTTTTTCGTGATGTGACCGAAGAGTTCATGATGTTTCCGGCGAGCAAACCTAATACCATGGTACCCAAAGTCGGTATAAAACTCAGTGTTGAATAACCCCCGCCATTGAATAAAAAGGGATTCTCACGTGGAAAGAGATTCATAAACCACTGGTCGAAAGCCCATGCAAAATTGGTATTCTTATTCCAGTGGGCAGCGAAACCATTTAAATTATGTTCCCAGTTGGCAGTGACACCGGCTGCAGTATAATTAAAGTCAGCTCCAGGAAGAGGATAGAGTGCAAACGCCAGCCAGTATGCGCCCAAAATAAAGACCAGCATACTAATTTGCACACGCTGAGAATACAGGGATATCAAAACCAGAAAAGTATATCCCATACCAATCTGGGTTAAAGTGTCCTCAAATGTCCAGTTGGTTTGTCCAGAATGCATAGACCGCAGAAATATCCCAAGGAATATAAGAATGAAGGAACGCTTGATTGTATGGCTGAGTATATTTCCAAAACTTGCTCCTTTGTTCTTCCGGCTGGCTATTGAATAAGGCAAAACCACTCCTACAAGAAATGTAAAAGATGGCTGAATCATATCATGCAAGCTCAACCATATCCATGGAACATGCGACTGATTGAATCCTATAATTTGCCAGAATGTACTATCGGGCAACGCTTTTGCCACATCCTGAAGAGAGAGCACTTCGGCCATCATCAACAGCATGACAAAACCACGGTAAACGTCTACTGATGCTACACGATTTTGAGGCAATACCGGATTTATTGCATCTCTGGTAACTTGAGCATGTTCATTGGATAATTCTGTTTCTTTCATTGTATATTTGGTTTTTAGTCCCGCATGTTTGGAATTCCGGCTGAAAGCCAGTTCTTAGCATTTTTAAAATATATTTTGTCAATTACATCAGCCGGTAATTTTAATCCTTTGAGATTCCCAAATCCGGACAAATTGATTTGCTCATCCGTTACGAAGAAAATCCAGTCGCGAACCCATGAATCGTGAATACTTTTAGATAAAACTTCTGGTTCAGAACTTGAATTAATTGCTTTATCGGTCCCGTAAACCAGCCTGTCCTGATATTTTATGAAAAAGTTACGGGTTTTATCTCTGTCATTCAAGGTATGGAATTGCAAATTAGTGATTCTTGAGAGATCAACACGCATGTTCGGAAAACGATCCAAACGTTTAGCCAGCTCTTCAAGACTCCATTCCAGACTTCCTAAATGTGCACCCACAAATTTCAAATCAGGATACTTTTCCAACAGATTATCCCTGGCCTGAATATGATCTTCATAAGATGGATATTCGGGATGCAGATACATATGATACTCCGGATGAGAACCATAATAGGATTTGCTAAATGTCATTTTATCAAGGGGAAGCCAGCAATCTCTTGGTTCACCATTATGCCCGATCAATGGAATACCGTTTTGTACAAGAAATTTAAATATCGGGGCAAGTCGCGAATCATCAAGCATCACAAATTTTCCCTTGTCGTCACGGAGATCCATCCCAATGTTCTTCCAGATTTTAACTGCCCGCGCACCTTTTGAAAGGGATAGTTTTAAGTCCCTGATCGTATTTTCAGACCAGCCTTTGTCATTAAAACCTTTTACCGAAAATGTGGTTGCAACCTCCATTTGGCGGGGGAAGTTTTTTAAATGAAGAATGGCAAATTTCTGTTGCTCTGTCCAGGGCAATCCAAATGGACGGTCATCAACGATATCCAGAAACTGAAAATTATCCTTCTGTGCCAGTTTAATAAATGTGCTTTCATCCGTATTGATATGGATATGTGTATCGAACTTTTTAACCTTTTGAAAATCCTCAATGGTGTAATAGCGTTCTTGTTTAAACTGAACATGTTCTGTCGAACGTATGAAAACGTTTCCTGACCAATCCGGAGTTATAAGGGCAGTCAATATAATCAGGACAGATTTAATAGTCATATATCGCCAGTACAATTAAGAGTTTGAGTTTTTTAAATTAAATAAAACATTCGGAATTCTATTTTTTTTCATTCAGAAACCAGGGATAAATGAATGATCTAAAGATATTGTGTTTATATTTATGGCTATCCGAATTACAGAAAGTTATTTAATGATTAGGAATAATTTTAAATCTGCACTAAGTCTTTTAACGCTACTTTCTATTGTTTTTTCTACCTATGCGCATGATGACGGAGCCATGAGCGACACACTTAAAGTAAAAAAAAAGACGAGTACAATCAGTGTGACCAACTTGTTCAATACAGGAAGCATGTATTACTTCACCGGTGTAGTTTCAAATAACAAACCTTCATTTGACACAAAGTTTGTTTATGACAACCTCAGACATAACTGGGGTGTTTTATTTTTCAAATCCTTTGATCTTATAGATCGTAATGAAGCAATTAATTACTCTTTAATTGTAATTAACAAACGCTATTTCATTGGCTCCAGGATAATTATAAGTCCTCAGGCAGGTACTCAATTAAACCAGATCGGCACAATAGCAGGTCCCGGAACAGACTTTTTAACCAATTTGAGCATAAACTACAAATTTGCCAAGAATATGAGCATTAGCAATGATGCAGTTATGCAGAACCTGGTATTAACCAACCGGGCCAACTGGACTAACAGAATCAAGCTTCAATATCAAAAAGAAAGCTTCCTGATCTCTGCAGATGTGTGGCATCGTAACCGGATTTTCAATAATCCGGGGTATTTATCAGTTGGAACCTTTTTGCGTTACAATGGTATAAAATTGAATTCGGTTATGAACCTGGTCATTACCTATTCTCAAATCAAGATCCTGAATGCCGATACGCCTAGAAAAAATGGGATGATGATTTCGGCTGGTATTGGTTTCTGAACTGTTAAAAAAGGCCGGATACTGATGCGTCCGGCCTTCCTTCACAAATTTAATTGAATGGCAATAATTTTATTTTATAAGGGCCTCATTCAGATATCATCGAAATTAATTCCAACCGCCTCCCAAAGCCTTGTAAATATTAACTTTGGCATTTAGCTGCTTGATTTTGATTTCGATCTGCTGCATCTTTGATTCAAGCGCTTCCCTTTGAGTTAACAATACCTCCATATAATCTGCCCTTGCTGGTTAAAAGAGACTATTTGATATCATCGATTGAGTTAGTATGTCAACTTCCTTCGATTTTGTTTCATAACTCTTAGCGTAATTTCCAATTCTTGAAAGCTGATTTACCACTTCGATATGCGCATTCAAAATAGAGCGCTCGTAATTGTAAACTGCCTGTATCTGCTGCAGGTTAGTGTTGAAATAGCTAGCCTTGATTGCATTCTTGTTAATTAACGGAGTCACCATATCACCTGCCAAATTTTACAGGATTGATTCAGGATTAACCAGGTAAGCAGGATTAAATGCCCGGAAACCTAATCCGGCTGTAAGCCTGAACGATGGATAGAAATTTGCTTTTGCAACCTGCACATCAATTTTGGCAGCAGCTAATTCGAACTCAGCCTGGCGGATATCCGGGGATCTGAAGCCCGTATATCGTGCTGAAAATCTGGATATAGAGGAACTTCGATTAGAGGAGTTGGAAAGCAAATGGGGAAATAAATATGGAAAAGTTATCGAATCGTGGCAGAATAACTGGACAAAGCTGACGACGTATTTCCGCTATGATGCTGCTATCCGTAAGCTTATATACACCACCAACGCCATTGAAGGGTATCATCGCCAGATCCGTAAGGTGACAAAAACTAAAGGAGCATTTACCTCAGATATGGCTTTGTTAAAGCTCATTTACCTGGTTCATAACAACATCAAACAAAAATGGACAATGCCCTCAGCAAACTGGGGACAGATGGCTCAGAAACTAGCCATTTGGTTTCCTGAAAGAATGAAGTTAGATTTGAATTGATTTGCACCGCCCCCTTGGCCTTTGAGGGTCGGGGGCTTGAAGCCAATGACACAGTTTATTTTACAGACCCAACATATAACGGTTTGTGTGGCTTTTATACTTTCGATTAGTGATTTTTTACCTTCTAACCAGGTTTCTATTCACCTGTATTTCTATTTATCATTGTAATGCCCGGCAGCAGTGATTATTATAACGGTCACAGTCTCATCCTTGATTTGGTAGGCAAGCCGCTGTTTTTGACTTATCCGCTTGGAGTATAAGGCAGCCAGATTGTATTTCTTCATTTCAGGTTTACCTGTTCCTGTTCTAGGATGTTCCATCAATTCTAAGAGCAGTTTCTGCGTTTTCTAAGGACTGAAGGCTCAGAGCGTTTCAGCGATTTAAGGTCGTCAATTGCCTGTTCAGTAAATTCCAACGTGTACATCAAAGTGCATCAAGGAACTGCTCAAGGGCAGGTTTTCCGCTTACACGGGTTACTTTACCTTCTTCAGCCTGTTTCAGCGCTTTACGGATTTTTTCAAGAAGCTGAGGGCTAAAGTACAAGTCATCTTTAAGTACCGGTGTTATAGAATAAGCCTTGTTCTTCCCTCTCTGGATGATGATCTGTTCACCATTGTCGGCCAGATCCATATATTCCGCCTGTTTTTCCCTAAACTCTCTACTGCTTATAATTACCATGATTTGAATTTGTGTACCAATATGGTACAAAGATAATGCTAATTTCTTCTTACTTCAAAAAAGGATCATGGGAGGAGTACAAATTGGACCTTTACAAGGTTTTAAATGGTTGGGCCATATGTTTTATTCGAGGAATAAGAAGACTCGTCAGCATTAGATAATCCGTTTCACGCTTTGTTTAACACTACAGATAGAAGAGAAAATTCTGAACAAATTCATAACTTAAAACCTGTAAAATTATTAAAATTTTATTTATGTTTGCATCCCGCAACGTAGACCGATTTATCATAAACGTTTTATACAAAATGCCCAGCTGGCGGAACTGGTAGACGCGTCGGTCTCAAACACCGATAGGAAACTGTGCCGGTTCGATTCCGGCGCTGGGTACGAAGCCTGATACGAAAGTGTCGGGCTTTCTTGTTTAAGGTAGATAAAGAAACAGCGTCTGTGTATATGTCACTGGGGTCTAGCCGTGATAACAACAAAAAGTCAATAAAGGTTATCTACAGTTAACTGAAATTTGAACGGTATAGCTTTAACCATCATTAAAGGAGTCAGGTGGCTCATTATCATTCCAAAATCCTTATAGCAGCTTCGCTAAACAAAGGATGGTTGGGTTGTCCGTTCCTATGAAAACCAGTCCCGGGTAAAATAAACCTTGCCGCAGAAGTTATCTTACGGCTATTCGTAATTTGAATCAGAACGGGATTTATTGCCGGAACTACTCCGGAGGAAAGGACTGAACCAGCCTATAACACACAGGTATTGATTTACATAATCAAATCATGATGACTCCAAAGAATTGCCTGACCAGATATAACCTTATTACTGTACCCTTCCTTATTTGAACAAAGGTTTATTTTCTGTAATCAAACCCTGAATTTGTTCAGACTTTCCCTGATTCGCAAGAGGTATTTCTGACGATACCATATATCCTTGATAATCAGCAGGATACTTTCAGCATCCGCCCCTGCTTTGGAATCAAACTCATCCGTAGAAGATTTCAACTCATCAAATAAGGCCATTTCCATTGCATCAATCTGCCCGCTCAGCTCTGCCAGTTTCAGCTCATCATGATCGAATTCCATTTCCATCAAAGCCTCATTCACATCCATCATATCCATTAAGAAATCCTGAGGCAAAACATACTTATCCCCATCAGCAAGCATATTATTCAAAGAGAGAACATACTCAATACGCTCCAGAGGATTGGATAAAACCTGATAAGCCTTATTATTCAAAGTAGATAACTCCAGAATCTCAGTCTGCTTTTCATCACTTTCATTCACATAAAAATCGGGATGAAAGCGCTTACTCAGCTCATAGAATTTTTTCTTGACTGAGGCGTTGTCAATCTGAAAACTTAAAGGTAGATCATATAACTCGAAATAATTCAATAGGATTTAGGATTATAGGATTGATGGATTATTAGGATTAAGGAAAATGAGACTTAAGTAGTTAATTACATTCTACACCCTCAATTCTCCATTGTCAATTGTCAACTGTCAATTGTCAACTCTCCACTCTCAATTAATGATGTGTTTAAAAATATCATTTCCAAAAACGAAGACCATGAGCGTAATCAGAATCACAAAGCCTACCATTTGAGCACGTTCCATGAATTTATCGCCAAGCGGCTTACCTTTGACCATTTCAATCAGCAGGAATACGGCATGACCACCGTCCAGCGCAGGAATAGGCAATAAATTCATTAATGCCAATGCCATTGATAATAATCCAACAAGACTCCAAAATTTCATCCAGTTCACAGTTCCACCAAACATGGTTGCGATACCGATTGGGCCGGTGAAGGCTTTGTTCGCTTTCACTTGACCGGAAGCAACTTTACCTAATCCTTTTGCATTATCCATGAAAGAACCCCATGCTTTCGCAGCTCCTACAGGTAATGCAGCCAATAAACCATAGTTTACACTTTCCAGCGGGATATTGAAATACTGCGGGATGAAAATGCCAATTGTTCCATCTTCAGAAACCTGAGTAGGAATTTCAACAACCTGCTGATCACGAATTAGAGAAATTGTAATCGTTTTATTTTTAGCAGACTGTACCTCCGATTTAAATTCATCATAGAATTTAACCGGTTTGGCGTTAACTGCTAAAATACTATCGCCAACCTTTAGTCCTGCTTTCTCGGCATTTCCTCCTGGAGCAATCTGTACCACCCCCGACATCCTGACACGAGGTTCAACAAACTGTCCAATTCCAAGATCTGAAACCATTTCCAAAACATCTCCCGGTACCTGAACAGGGATAGTTTGCCCATTTCTCTGAACAGTAAGTTCTGTATTTCCTAATAGTACTTTTGAACTGGTTAATTCTTCAAATCGCTTAACAGTTATACCATTTACTTTGGTAATGCGATCTCCGGCTTTCAGGCCAATTTCCATTCCAATAATACCCGGTGCAATGCCATCAGGAAGTTTATCATTTGGAATAAAAGTTTCACCATTCTTCAAGGTTAACATCCAGAAAATAAAGATTCCCAGCACAATGTTTACTGTAACTCCACCCAGCATGACAATAAGTCGTTGCCAGGCCGGTTTGGAGCGAAATTCCCATGGTTGCGGCGGACCGGCAAGCTGATCGGTATCCATCGATTCATCGATCATTCCTGAAATCTTCACATAACCACCCAATGGCAGCCATCCAATACCGTATTCACAACCTTTATAATTAAAGCTGAACAATTTAAAGCCCCAGGCATCAAAGAACAGATAGAATTTTTCTACCCTGATTCCAAATGCCCTTGCAGCAAAAAAGTGCCCTGCTTCGTGTAATATGATTAAAATTGATAATCCCAATAACAGTTGACCTGTCATTACTAATCCATCCATACCTATTATCTTTTTTTAAATTTAAACTCTATAACTTACTATTTGTTACTAATTTCTGCGCTAAGATTCTTGTGATCTTATCTGTTTCTAAATAATCATCAATGGTAGGATCTGAAATAAACGCAATTTCAGACATGCATTGTTCGATGATATCACTCATCTTTAAAAAACCAATATTCTCTTTCAAAAATTCTGCCACAACTACTTCATTCGCTGCATT
>CAMBFY010000130.1 GCA_945865415.1 Sphingobacterium thalpophilum | reverse complement strand
TTTTGAACCGAGATTATGTGCAAGCAATACACCATAATTTACTGCCAATTCCGAATAAGGGCTGTCTTCAACCGCTATAAGTATTCTGTTAATGTTTTCAGGACTTATCATAATTCTTTTCCGGTTAAATTTTAGTGATTTTGGTAGTTGAACCACAATTATAGCTCAATTTAATGTAAAATTGGTTTATTTGCAATATGAATCAACAGTTTGGTGTCTGTAACCTTGCACTTGTCCCACTCCGGACTGATCCATCCGACAGGAGCGAGATGTGTTCTCAATTATTATTTGGCGATAGTTTTGTTATCTTGGAAGTTAGAGAAAAGTGGTCGAGAGTGCTTTGTGGCTATGATGATTATGAAGGCTGGATAGATAACAAGCAATACGTTTTGATTAGTGATGCAGCGTATGCGGGCTTATCAAACCTGAATACAATACTTGGTTTATCCGCAATTCATACGGTATTGAAAACTGGTACTTCAGAAGTGCTGAATCTGCTGGCAGGTAGCATCATTCCACATACCCTGGATAATTATTTCTATCTGGGAGAAACCCGGTATAAACTGGAGGGAGAAGTCCACCTTCCGAATATTAGCGAGTTCAGATCTTCAGTTGCGGATGCAGCCATGTTTTACATGAATGCACCTTATTTATGGGGAGGACGTTCAGTCTTTGGGATAGATTGTTCAGGGTTTACACAAATGGTTTTCCGGCAATTCGGTATCCGAATACAACGGGATGCATGGCAACAGGCTGAGCAAGGTGAATTATTGGGATTTGTTCAGGAAGCCAGAGCAGGGGATCTTGCTTTTTTTGATAATGAAGAAGGCCGTATTACCCATGTTGGAATTATGCTCGACAATAATCGAATTATTCATGCCTCAGGGATGGTTAGGATTGACGCTATTGATACCCAGGGTATTTTCAATAAGGAGTTGAAAAAATACACGCATAAATTGAGGATCGTTAAGCGATTTGATTAGTTGACAGTTGACAAAGATTACTAATTAAGATATTTCACAAGCAAATACTCGAAGCTTAATACCATTTCTCAGGTAACAGGCAACTGATAACAGACAACTTAGTGTTCAAATTCTACTCTCCAAATCTTCATTAACTTATCATCACTAACTGAAATAAGTTGATTATCAATGGGTTCCCAGATTATTTTATTAATAGACAAACGATGTGAATCATATCCTTTTTCAATGCTGATGGTTTTCTTCAAACTATAAGTTTCTGTATCCCATATTTTGATGCTCTTATCCCGGCTTGCAGTTGCAAGGTATGGGAGGTCAGGGTGAAAAGCGATACTGTAAATCGAAAACAAATGTGCCGGAATACTCTGCATTAATGAATAATCGGTAGTGCTCCAAATCTTTAATTGAGCATCCCTGCTTCCTGTTAAAAGGTGTTTTCCATCCGGAGAATACTGAACTGAACAGACCGGCATAGCATGTTCATTGATCATGTGAATCAGGCTATAATCTTCGAGATTATAGATTCTAACCGTATTATCTTTACAACCAAAAGCAACAGTTTTTTCATCCGGACTGATCGCAATTACCCTTACCGTTTCTTGAGAAACCTTAAATGAAAATACTAATTTCAGACTTTTTAGATCCCAAATACTAACTGTTCCATCTTCAGATGATATGACCAGTTCATTTTTTGAAACTACAGATTTGATATCAAAAACCGGAAGTTTATGATGATTCAATTCCGCTACAATCTTTTGTTCCTCAAAATTGAAAACATTAACCTGTCCGCTACGCTCCCCAGCCAAAAGTATAGGTTCAGAAATTGGGCAATGAAGGCTGTAAACGGATGATTTTACCAGAAAAATCACCTTGATAAAGCCTGGTTTTTTTACTTGCCATTCTACAACTCCTTTGTCATTTCCACCGGTGAATGCTATCCCGGGTTTTTGAGAATTCTCAATTGTAAAAATGGGGTTTTGATGCCCTGATAAGGTAGCTATATTTTTAATGTTAATCATATCTTGAGGCTTCTCAATACCTATTTTCCTGAGTGTCTTCCCTCCAGATTTTGGCCAATTTTTTCAAGACTGATGTTCTTTTCTTTCAACAATACCAGCAGGTGAAATATCAGGTCAGAAGCTTCATTTATTAAGTCATTTTCTGTTTCATTGAGAGCAGCTATTACAGTTTCAACACCTTCCTCACCAACCTTTTGTGCAATCTTATTCAATCCTTTGTTTCGAAGCTTATTCACATATGAACCTTCAACAGGATTAGCATATCGGTCCCCAATGATTTTCTCCAGTTCAAAAATGAAATTCTGGTTAAATGCAGTATCAAAACAGCTCCTGTTGCCTTTATGACAGGTAGGACCGATTGGTTTTACTTTTATCAATAAGGTGTCATTATCACAATCCTCACTGATTGATAATACATTGAGATAATTTCCGCTCTCCTCACCTTTTGTCCACAATCGGTTTTTCGATCTTGAAAAAAATGTAACTCTCTTTTCCGTCACCGTTTTCTGGTATGCTTCCGCATCCATATAACCAAGCATTAACACTTCCAGCGTTTGCTCATCCTGAATAATTGCAGGTACGCGTCCATTTCCCTTATTGAAATCAATTGTCATTTTCTCCGGACTTATAATCTAACTTCTATTTTATGGTTCTGAAGCACTTTTTTCAAGTCAGGAATCAGAATCTCACCATAATGAAAAACTGATGCTGCAAGTGCTGCATCCGCATTACTTATTTTAAATACATCCACAAAATCCTGAATATTTCCTGCACCGCCAGAGGCAATCAGAGGAATGTTTAGTGTATAATTTATTTTCTTTAGCAAGCCATTGTCAAAACCTGCTTTTGTACCATCATGATCCATGGAAGTCAGAAGGATTTCTCCTGCGCCTCTGCTCTCGGCTTCCCTGACCCAGTCTTCGGTCTCAATTTCTGTTGCAATTCTGCCCCCATTTAAATGGACATAATTTTTACCATTAATATACTTCGTGTCGATGGCTACTACAACGAATTGCTTCCCAAATGCTAGCGCAAGTTCATCGATGAATGCAGGATTCCTGACCACTGCAGAATTAACAGAAATCTTATCAGCTCCTGAGTTGAGAAGTACGTCAGCATCAGATATCTCATTTATTCCCCCGCCAATTGTAAAGGGAATGTTGACCTGCCTGGCAACAGCTTTCACAAGTTCTACGATAGTTTTTCTTCGCTCATGAGTTGCAGTAATGTCAAGAAATACAAGTTCATCAGCCCCTTGTCTGGAGTACTGGTAAGCAAGTTCAACAGGATCTCCTGCATCTCTTAAAGCAACAAAATTGACGCCTTTAACGGTTCGTCCATCTTTTACATCCAGACAAGGTATGATTCGTTTTGCAAGATCATTGCCTGCCCTAATCGTGTCAGTTTGTGGGCTTGAGGATTTCAAAACTTAGATCAATATATACCCTTATGTGAACAGGTTTTTGTTTTTTAAAAAGAAACGATTAATCAATATCTGTACTCAGATAATTTTTTTAAATCTTGTAAAAAATTAGAAGCTGATCAATGCTTTAAGATTCCAGTCTTTAATCTCTTCTGTTGAAATTCGTCCTTCATAGACCGCCTTTCCTACAACACATGATTCAACTTTAATCTTTTGCAGATCTTCAATATCTTTCATTGAACTTATTCCACCAGAAGCAATCAATTTTATAAAGGGAGAATGTTCAAGTAGCTTTTTATATAAACTCACTCCTGCACCGCCCAGCTTACCATCTTTGTCGATATCAGTGCATAGAAACCTAAAAAAACCAAGATTCAAGCATTTATTAACATAATCTATCAGTTTTATAGGAGAACTTTCCATCCATCCTGAATATTTGATCACCTCATCAAGCACGTCGATTGCTACAACTACCTGATCCTGACATTTTTCCTTGCCGCAAACCTCTTCACTCAATTCCTGAAGGAAATGTGCATTTGTAATGGCCTGTGTACCTACTATAACCCGATGGACACCAGCGTCAATAAGTTCTTTAACTTTTTCAATACTTCTGATACCACCACCATACTGTATTTTTATACTCGTCTTTTGGATAACATCAAACAGATATTTTTGATTGCTAAAATCACCTTTAGCACCATTAAGATCTATGATATGGATAAATTCAGTACCGTTAGAAGTATATTTTTCAATCATCTCCTCAAGGGTAACATCATAAAATGTTGCCTGATCATAGTCGCCTTCACGTAAACGGACAACCTTTCCGTTTAAAATGTCAATAGCTGGAATTATATACATGAGCTTAAGCTAAGTGTGCAAAATTTTTCAATAATTGTTCACCGGCGACACCGGATTTTTCTGGATGAAACTGAACGCCATAAAAGTTGTCTTTCTGTATAACAGCAGAGAAATTTATTCCGTATTCTGCTAAAGCAAGCGTAAAAATAGAATTAAATTCTATAAAATAAGAGTGAACGAAATAAAAATGAGTTCCCGGTATGATAACATGGAACAAAGGGTTAGCAGTTGTCTGAAATACTTTGTTCCAACCGGTATGTGGTACTTTAACATTCAATTTCTCGCTAAAAAGCCTTGTTTTAAGTGGAATAAGACCTGTCAGTTTGGAATCACCTTCCTCTGAATGAATAGTCAACAACTGCATTCCCACGCAAATTCCAAGCACTGGTTTCTTTAGAGCTATTATTGACGGCACTAGTCCGGTATCTTCCAGCTTTCGCATTGCCGAGCCCGCATGTCCTACACCTGGAATGATATAGCGGTCGTATTTCTCGAAGTCTTCCGCTTTTTTAATCATCCCATAATTTAAGTCAAGACGATCAAGAGCAGCACTTAACGAAAAAATATTCCCGGCACCATAATAAACAATACCAATCATAATACTCCTTTAGTACTTGGTAATTCTGTTCCAGTAATTTGAATGGCTTGTTTTATACATTTAGCCAGAGCCTTAAAGCTTGCTTCTATCATATGATGGGTGTTACTTCCATCTATAATTTTTAGATTTAAATTCATTCCGGAATGCTCAGAGAACGATTTCATCCAATGTTCAAACATTTCTGTCGGGAAATCGCCAACATACTCGCGATCGAATTTACCTTCGTATATAAAGTATGCCCGATCAGAGAAATCAATAGCGCATTGAACCAGAGCCTCGTCCATTGGCAAAACAAATCCGTAGCGCTCAATTCCGCGCTTATCACCCAATGCCTGTTTAAAGGCTTTTCCCAATGCAATTGCACTGTCTTCAATGGTATGATGCTCATCAATTTCAAGGTCGCCCTGTACCTTTAGGTTCAAGTCAACACCTGAATGCTTTGCCAATTGATCAAGCATATGATTATAAAAATTTAATCCGGTATCAATATGATGCTCGCCATTACCGTCTAAATTCAAACTCAGTCTAATTTTCGTCTCTTTGGTATTGCGTTCAAGTTCAACCAACCTATCTTTTTTAGTACTAAGAAATTTACTGATTTCCTTCCAGTTATTACTGCAAAGAGCTGTATTTTCCAAATTCCGGTTTGAAAAAAAAATAGCCTTACAACCAAGGTTTACTGCGAGCTGAACATCCGTTTCACGGTCGCCAATGGTGTAGGAATTATGCAGGTCAATGAGGTTGGATATCAAATAATTAGTTAATAATCCGGTATTTGGCTTACGATTCGGACTTTTATCCTCCGGAAAGGAGTCATCAATAAATATTTCAGAAAACATTATCCCTTCATTTTCCATAACCTTTAGCATTTTCTGATGCGGTTTCTGGAATTGGTCTTCAGGGAAACTGCTTGTTCCTCTTCCGTCCTGATTGCTAACCATGACTAGTTCATAACCATAATCCTGAAGCATTTTTAAGGATGAAATTGCATAAGGAATGAACTCTAGTTTTTCAAGACTATCTACCTGCATATCAATAGGGGGTTCGACAATGATGGTTCCGTCGCGATCTATAAATAATACCTTTTTCATATTTTAACAGGATCCTGAAAGCTCTTTAACGCATTTAATAATTCTATATTTTCCTTTGGAGTACCAATGGTGATTCTTAAACAACCATCACAGAGTTCAACTTTAGATCGGTCGCGAACAATAATGCCTAAACCGACTAAATGATTATAAATACCTTTTGGATTCGTAGTTTTTACCAGAATAAAATTTGCATCAGAGGGATATATTTTTTTCACTAATTCGTGTTGAGACAGTTTATCTATTAAATTACTTCGTTCTGCCACAGTTTCTTTGATCCAGTTATTAACCTGATCAACATGTTTAAGTGCTTCAAATGCGAGTTCCTGAGATGCTTCATTGATATTGTATGGCGGTTTTACCTTATTAAAAATTTCAATGATTTCTTCACTGCCAAAAGCCATTCCAATTCTCAAGCCAGCCAGACCCCAGGCTTTTGATAAGGTTTGAAGTACCACCAGATTAGAATATTCAGTCAATTCCTGAATAAAAGTTTTTTGTCTGCTGTAATTGATATAAGCTTCATCTATCACTACCAGCCCATTAAAGTTGGCAATTATGGTTTCAATATCTTGCCGGTCAATTGAATTTCCGCTTGGATTATTTGGAGAACATATAAAAATAATTTTTGTATGATCATCAATAGCTTCTGCTATAGCGTCCATATTCAGCTGATAATCAGCTTTAAGTGGTATTTTACGAACTTCAACATCATTGATATTTGCTGAAACTTCATACATACCATAGGTAGGAGGGAGTGTTATAACATTATCTATTCCGGGATTACAAAATGCTCTGAATAGAATGTCAATTGCTTCATCACTTCCATTACCCAAGAAAATATTTTTAACCGGTACACCCTTAATTTCAGAAAGTCGTTTTTTTACTTTCAATTGAAGCGGATCCGGATAACGGTTGTAATTCTGGTCTAAAGGAGAACCAAAGCTATTCTCATTCGCATCCAGAAAAATGGAAGCTTCACCTTTGAATTCATCCCTTGCAGAAGAATAAGGCACAAGTTCCTTTATATTTTTACGAAGTATGTGATCTAATTTGAACATCGTATTTATTGTTATTTACAAGATTTATTAATCCTGGCTATTCTTCAAACGTACTGTTACTGCATTCTTGTGTGCCTGCAAACCTTCCAATGAGGCCAGAATTTCTACAGCTGGGCCAAGGTTTCTAATACCTTCCTTACTGATGTGCTGGAAGGTGATTTTTTTTACAAATGAATCTACCGAAACCCCTGAATATGCCCTTGCATAGGAACTTGTAGGTAGGGTGTGGTTTGTTCCTGAAGCATAATCTCCTGCACTTTCAGGAGTCAGATGTCCAAGGAATACTGAACCTGCATTAACAATATCGTCACATATAATTTCCCATTGATCTGTTGCAAGTATCAGGTGCTCAGGTGCATAAGTATTACTGAATTGCATCGCTTGTTTCAAATCAGAACAGACAACAGCATATGAGTTGGCAATGGCTTTCTCAGCGATCTCAGCCCTTGGTAGCAAGGCAAGCTGTTTCTTAATTTCGACCTGAGTTTCCTCAATAATCTGTTCAGAACTACAAACCAATACTGCCTGACTATCGATTCCGTGTTCAGCTTGTGCCAAAAGATCAGCAGCAACATATTCTGCATTTGCGCTATCATCGGCTATGATTAAAACCTCAGAAGGACCTGCCGGCATGTCTATTGCTGTCTGGCTTTCAGATTGTATAATTGTTTTTGCCTTGGTTACATACTGATTGCCGGGACCAAAAATCTTGTCAACTTTAAGGATGCTGTCTGTCCCATACGCCATAGCAGCAATTGCCTGGGCACCACCGGCAAGATAAATCCGATCAATTTCAAGCAATTCGGCACAATAAGCAAGATATGCATTGACCTTCCCATCTTTTTGCGGTGGGGAACAAACAATAATTTCTTTGCAACCTGCAATTCGAGCGGGTATGCCCAACATCAAAAAGGTGCTTGGCAAAACTGCTGTTCCTCC
>CAMBFY010000129.1 GCA_945865415.1 Sphingobacterium thalpophilum | reverse complement strand
TTCCTGCATAATAACTTTGGTTTTTATAAAGTTTATGGATGGCAATGGCAGGTTAATAATGAATTAGGAATTAATTCTACCATAGAATTCAATAAACTAATCAATAGATTGAGATCCGGTAAAACCGATTTTATCGTTAGTTCTTACCTCAATGCCGGTAATACATTTGCAGGTGGTGGCGTAGGACTCATTTTCAGGCTGGGTGAAATAAATCCTCTGCATAGTTCTGCAATCAACCAAAGTACCATTTCCAATAATGCCAAAATCAAATCGGGAAAGGAAATTTTCTTCTATGCAAAACCAATGCTACATTTTATTGCCTATGATGCAACCATTCAAGGTGGATTATTCCAAAATGACAAAGGAGCAGTGGTTTTTGATCAAAAACCTTTAGTTTTTAGTCAGCAGGCAGGAGCCATCTTTTCTAAAAAAAGGTGGACAGTTGATTTTTCAGTAGTCTTTAAATCCAGGGAAATAAAAAGCTTTGCAAAACCTCATCAATACGGTTCATTCGCATTATCATACCGAATGAATTGATAATACCTAATCCTCAAAATAATCCTTTCTGTTTATTTTCTTTAACGAATTGAGATGTTTGGTCTTGAGCCTATTTTCAACAGATGAACGTTTAGGCTTCGTAGCTTTCCTCATTGGAGGAAGATAAAGGGCATTATTAATCAATTGCCTGAGTTTTACAAGACTTTTCTGTTTATTCAGCAACTGGCTTCTCTCCTCCTCTGTAATAATTTGCAGAACCCCGGCCGAAGATATTTTATTGGCAAGTTTTTCCAATAAAATTTTCTTTTGCTCATCTGTAAACAAAACAGATGAGCTGATATTAAGATTCAGTTCAACTTTTGAGGAAACCTTATTGACATTTTGCCCGCCTTTTCCCCCACTTCTGGAGGTTTTAAAGCTGATCTCTTTTAATAGGTCCTTTATCAGAAAATTCATACCCAAAACTATCATTTCTCATCATAAATTTGAATGCATTTGATAATTATATCATCAATAAATCAATTTCAAATTCTATTTTTGCTTAATGAGTAGGAATATAGTTATAGCTATTGATGGTTATTCATCCTGTGGAAAAAGCACAATTGCTAAGGCACTGGCACGAAAACTTCATTTTGTTTACATCGATACCGGTGCCATGTACCGGGCTGTGACTCTTTATTTTATCAGAAAAAAAATTGATCTGCATGATGCAATTTCCATAGAGGAAGCATTGAATAAAATCCATATTAACTTTGAATACAATAAGGAGCAAACTTTTGTATTTCTAAATGAGGAAGATGTATCTGAGGAAATCAGACAAATGCCAGTATCTGAAAAAGTGAGTCAGGTTAGCGCAATCAAAGCCGTTCGTACAGAAATGGTCAGACAGCAGCAAAGAATGGGTAAATCTAAAAATATAATAATGGATGGTCGCGACATCGGCACTGTAGTTTTTCCCGATGCAACACTGAAATTTTTCATGACTGCCGATCCGATGATTCGTGCAGAGCGAAGATTTAAAGAATTAATCAGTAAGGGTGAAAAGGTTAGTCTGGAAGAGATTTACTCCAATCTTGCGCTTCGGGACCATCAGGATACTACTAGAGAAGAAAGTCCCTTGATTCAGGCAGAAGATGCAATTGTATTGGACAACTCTGGCATAGATCAGGAAATGCAATTGAATTTTGCATTATCCTACATTAATCCTTTGCTGACTAAAAATATGCAGTAATAAAATTGCCTGATTCAATAAAAACAAGGTTTATAACTTATTAGCATGGGGTAATATTTCCTATATTCGCTTTATTACCTAAAATATTGAGATTCAGTTAAAAATAAAGCACAGAAATGTTTTTTATTAAAAATCTTATTTTCTACCTTTGCAGTCCGATTTAATAATTGGAAAAAGGAGATAAATTAATTAATGGCCAAAAAACTAGAAGCCGAAAAGGAGTTAACTGCTAAACAAGCGGAGCTACAAGGCGAAGAAACCACTACGGTTAAACACAAGGAAACCATTGAATCAGAAGCTGATTCAGTGTCGATCGAAGAGATCAAATCAAAAACACTCATCACCCCTTCAGGCGATTTCGACTGGGATGCCGATGATAAAGGCTTCGGTAATTACAGTGCTGCAGACCGTGAAAAGTTTGAAGAAATGTATGCTGGTACTTTCAATTCAATCAATAAGGGCGAGATCATCTCGGGAATTGTTGTCTTAATCAACAATAAAGATGTGGTACTAAACATTGGATTTAAATCTGACGGTCTGGTATCTTTATCTGAATTCCGTGACACACCTGACCTAAAAATCGGTGATACAGTTGATGTATTCGTTGAATCACAGGAAGATGCTAACGGACAGTTAGTATTATCCCGCAAACGCGCAAAAACACAGCGTTCATGGGAAACCATCAATGAAGCTTTGGATCAGGACAAAATCATTACCGGTTTTGTTAAAAGTCGTACTAAAGGTGGATTGATTGTGGATATTATGGGAGTTGAAGCCTTCCTTCCAGGATCGCAGATTGACATCAAGCCTATCCGTGATTATGACGTTTATGTTGGTAAGACAATGGAATTCAAGGTTGTTAAAATCAATCATGAGTTTAAAAACGTTGTGGTATCTCATAAAGTATTGATAGAAGACGATTTAGAAAATCAAAAAACTGAGATCGTTGCGAAACTGGAAAAAGGACAAGTACTTGAAGGTACAGTCAAAAACATTACCGATTTCGGTGTGTTTATTGATCTTGGTGGCGTAGACGGACTATTACATATTACAGACATTTCATGGGGTCGCATAGAGCATCCACGTGAAGTATTAAACCTTGATCAAAAGATCAACGTTGTTGTTTTAGATTTTGATGACGAGAAAAAACGTATCGCATTAGGATTAAAGCAATTAACTGCTCATCCTTGGGAAGCTCTAGACATTGCATTAGAAATCGGTTCAAAAGTAAAAGGAAGAATTGTAACTGTCGCAGATTATGGTGCATTCCTTGAAATCACTCCAGGTGTTGAAGGGTTAATTCACGTATCTGAAATGTCATGGTCACAAAATCTTCGTAACCCACAGGAATTCCTTAAAGTTGGTGATGAAGTAGAAGCTCAGGTATTGACTTTAGATCGTAACGAGCGCAAGATGAGCCTTGGTATCAAACAACTTACTCCTGATCCATGGAAAAACATTGGCGAGCGCTACCCTATCGGAAGCAAGCACAAAGCTGTTGTTAAAAACATGACCAACTTCGGTGTGTTCGTGGAAATTGAAGAAGGTATCGACGGTTTAATCCACATATCTGATCTTTCATGGTCAAAAAAGGTGAATCACCCTAATGAGTTCACCAAAGTTGGTGAAGAACTAGATGTGGTTGTTCTGGAACTTGATGAATCTAACCGCAAATTAAGCTTAGGTCACAAGCAATTGGAAGAAAATCCTTGGGAAACTTTTGAAACAGTATTCACTATGGACTCCATTCATGAAGGTACTGTACTGAAAGTAACAGATAAAGGTGCAATCATTGCTTTGCCTTATGGTGTTGAAGGATTTGCTCCTACAAAGCATATAGCCAAAGAAGATGGCAGTTCAATCAAAGCGGATGAAACTGCTGATTTCAGGATCATTGAATTTAACAAAGATTCTAAACGTATTGTAGTTTCTCATGCCCGCATCTGGGAAGAGGCAAAAGCAGAAGAACGTAAGGAGGAATTCAATGCTAAAAAGAAGGAAGCCAAAGCAACAACGACTGCAGTTAAAAAGGTGAAGGAGTCTGTTGAAAAATCGACTTTAGGTGATCTTGGAGTTCTTGCTCAATTGAAAGAGAAAATGGAAGGTGCAGAAAGCAAAGCAAAAAAAGCTAAGAAAACGGAAGAGGATGCAACCGCAAAAACTGAAGGAATAGAAGCTCCCGAAGAATAATAGTAAGATCTAAACTCTAATATAAAGGCTGTATCAAAATAGACTGATACAGCCTTTTTTTATTTTTAAAGTTTTATATCGTTTTTGGACTCTACCATTTTCATTGTGATTTCATTCTTGTTATTTTGAAAAAAGGTTAAAAAACAACTTTTTGCCCCGATGTTTATCAGGGCTTCTTTGCGTTTATAAACCCATTAACCCTGGTTATCAATTCTCTACCACGCTCCCTCTATAATCTCATCCATAAAGTTTTAGCTTATTCCTTTCTGCTTTTATCTTTTTTCACTATTTTTACTTAAACTATACCAAAATGCCAAGGTTAACACTGCTTGACGGTCCCAAATTCCAAATTACCATACAGCGTCTTTGCCATCAGTTAATCGAAAATCACAATCTTTTTGAAAATTCAGTCATACTTGGTATACAGCCACGTGGGATTTTTCTTGCTAAGCGGATCATCACAGAACTGAAAGTCAGTTTGCCTGATGTTAAGATAGAAAGCGGGAATCTGGACATTACATTTTTCAGAGATGATTTTCGTCGTAAAGAAGGATTATTGATTCCCAGCAGCACAGAGATTGATTTTATCATTGAAGGCAAAAAGGTAATCCTGATGGACGATGTGCTTTGGACCGGCAGAACCATAAGAGCAGCTATGGATGCCTTACAATCTTTTGGAAGACCGGAAAAAGTTGAGCTATTGACACTGGTCGACCGGCGCTATTCAAGACATCTGCCGATTGAAGCTGATTATATCGGTATTAAAGTTGACACCATCGCATCCCAAAAGGTTATTGTAAGCTGGAAGGAAACTGATGAAGAAGACCAAGTAATCTTACTATCTGAAAAATAATGGCAGAAACAATTCAAACTTTAAGCACTAAGCACCTGCTGGGAATAAAAGATCTCACACTAAGAGATATTGAATTGATATTTGAAACGGCCGACACCTTTAAAGATGTTCTGAATAGACCAATTAAAAAGGTTCCATCCTTACGCGATATAACTATTGCGAATATATTTTTTGAAAACTCAACCCGTACACGCCTTTCATTTGAACTTGCACAAAAGAGACTTTCAGCGGATATAGTAAATTTCACTGCTTCCTCATCATCAGTTAGTAAAGGAGAAACCCTAATTGATACCGTTAACAATATATTGTCAATGAAAGTTGACATGGTAGTAATGAGGCACCCTTATGCCGGAGCAGGTGTGTTTTTGAGTAAGCATGTAGATGCTCAGATTGTGAATGCTGGTGATGGCGCACACGAGCATCCAACTCAGGCACTTCTTGACGCCTTCTCCATCCGCGAAAAATATGGTGAAGTTAAAGGCCGGAAAATAGCTATAATTGGCGATGTGCTCCATTCAAGGGTTGCCTTATCAAATATGCTGTGTCTGCAGAAATTGGGAGCAGAAGTAATGGTTTGTGGTCCTAGCACATTGATTCCAAAGTACATAAAAACTTTAGGTGTTAAGGTTGAACATGACCTTATTAAAGCTTTAAACTGGTGTGATGTTGCTAATATGCTTCGAATTCAGCTCGAAAGACAAGATATAAAATACTTTCCATCCCTCAGGGAGTACAGTATGATGTATGGTCTTAACAAACAGATTCTCAATTCACTCGAGAAAGAAATAACCGTAATGCACCCTGGCCCGATAAATCGTGGAGTAGAAATCACAAGTGATGTTGCAGATAGCAAACAATCAATTATACTTGATCAGGTTGAAAATGGAGTAGCAATCAGAATGGCTGTACTATATCTGCTTGCCAACCAAAGGAACAAATAGTGTTATCTTTTAAGATTTCTTCAATCTTTATTGCCTGAAAACAACCTTTGTAATTATTCGTTATTATTCTGTTTTCAACACATGTTAATTACTAATTTGAAAAGCTTAAAGGCCTTTCCATTAGATTAGTGCTAAATATTTTGGTTATTTATGCTCAGACTATACGCAATTTTCATCCTTCTATTGACATTTTTCGCTGTTCCGGTAATTGCTCAGAACACTGCCTGGATTGAAGTAAATCAGTTTTACAAAGGTGGTCTAGAATTATGGGATCAGGGTAAATATGCAGCGGCATCCCAGCAATTCAGCCGTGCTGTACAAACTAAACAGACAAGCTCTGTGCGTGCAGAATCTAATTCTGAATTTAGTCTAATCAAAGAAAATTCTGAATTCTATATAGCGCTGTGTGCACTTGAATTAAATAACAGCGATGCAGAATCCTTGTTTAGCGAATTTATATCTAAGTTTCCTGCCAGCAATTATACAAAACTAGCTTATTACCATTTGGGTAAATCCTATTTTTCAAGAAAGAACTATCCAAAAACCATTGAATGGTTTACAAAATTAGAAGGAAACAATATTTCCGGAAAGGAATCTTCAGAGTATAGGTATAAACTTGCATATTCCTATTTCGAGTTAAAAAATTATGATCAGGCAAAACCAATATTTGCTGAATTAAGGAATGAAAAAACTACCTATAACGAACTATCTATTTACTATTTTGCATACATAAGTTATCTGCAAAAAGATTATAAAACTGCATTAACTGAGTTTGAAAGGCTCAAGGGTTCAAAACCATATGAAAGCAGCTATCCATACTATATTTCTGCCATGTATTTTCTGGATCAGCGATATGATGATGTAATCAGTTATGCTATCCCAATTTTAAAATCTACCAAACAACTCTATGAAACAGAACTGTTTAGAATTGTAGGAGCTTCATTTTTTGCAAAGTCTGATTACATCAGCGCAGGTGCATATTATAAAGATTTTCAAAAAAATGATCAGGGCAGAACCCAGTCTAATCAGGACAATTACCAGATTGGTTATACCTGGTTTAAGTTAAAAGATTACAAGAATGCAATTATTGAACTTGAAAAGCTTGAAACAACAGATGAGTATTTTCAAAGTGGAATGATTGCATTGGGTGAATCCTTTCTCAAAACAAATAATAAACAAGGTGCCAGAAGTGCGTTTTTTAAGGCCTCTAGATTAAACCTGGATAAAAAATTACAGGAAGAAGGATTGTTCAATTACGCTAAACTCTCTTATGAACTTGATTTTCATCAGGTTGCTTTAGATGCAACCCAGCTATTCATAAAAACATATAGCTATTCAGTTAAGCTGGATGAAGCAAAAGTACTGTTAGGAGAAATCTTGCTAACTACAAAAAATTATAAGGATGCCATCGATATCCTTGAGAGTATTCCCAACAGAAACCGTGAAGCAGATGGAGTATATCAAAAAGTTACCTATTTCAGGGGACTTGAATTTTACAATGAACGTGCCTTTCAGAATGGAATATCTATGTTCATGCGCTCAAATACCAATGTTGTTGATAAAGAGATTCATGCCCTGTCTACCTATTGGCTCGCAGAAGCGATGTACGAAGTAAGGAAGTTTGGGGAATCTGTAGACAACTTTGAAAAGTTCATGAATTTACCAGCTGCAAAGCAAACCGATGTTTATAATTTTGCACATTATGCCTTGGCTTACGCAGCATTTGAACATGAAAACTACAGAAAAGCAGCAACATACTTTAAGCGTTTTTTGCAGGGGAATGAAAAAGATATAAATACAATCAATGATGCTGTACTTCGATTGGCAGACTCATATTTTGTTTTGAAAGATTATAATGATGCCATTGGATACTACGATCGGATTGTTTCGTATAAAACCTCAAGCGAGGATTATGCAATGTTTCAGAGAGGTATGATTCAGGGCTTGCAGGGACAGAATGATTTAAAGATTGTAACCCATCAATCACTTCTTCAGCAATTTCCAAAATCTAATTATTCTGATGATGCTGGATTTGAAATAGCCTACACTTATTTCATTAAAGGTGATTACGAAATTGCAAAAACTGACCTGAGTGCTTTAATAGAAAAATATCCCAGAAGCAGTTATGTACCCAGGGCACTATTCACAATTGGTCTGGTTGAGTTGAATCAGGATCAGGAGGAATCAGCATTAATTACCTTTAAGCGTGTGATTAGTGAATACTCAACTACAGATGAAGCTAAGCTGGCACTTGAATCAATCAAGAACA
>CAMBFY010000128.1 GCA_945865415.1 Sphingobacterium thalpophilum | reverse complement strand
AAGTAAAGCGCTTAAAGGCAATGGGTCTCAGGATTATTTCGCATGATGATCTGTTGAACATTAAAAACGAAAAGGTGCTGATCAGAGCCCATGGTGAAGCACCTGAAACATACCGTTTGGCCCTTGAAAATAATATTACCCTTATTGATGCATCTTGCCCTGTTGTTTTAAAGCTTCAGAATCGGGTCAAGAACTCTTATGATAATAATGAAAAAGTTCTCTTGTTTGGAAAGCATGGTCATGCCGAGGTGATAGGATTGCAAGGTCAGACAAATAATGATGCCCTTGTTTTTCAGGATATCACAGAACTAGATAATGTAGAGCTCCCTAATAAATTTACATTGTATAGCCAGACAACTAAAAGCACTGCGAAATTCTATGAGATAAAAGATGAACTGATTAAACGGGGGTATGAGATTAAAGCAAATGATACTATTTGCAGACAGGTTTCAAGCCGGGATGAAGACCTCAGGAAGTTTGTTGTAAACTATGATCATGTAGTGTTTGTATCGGGAAAGAAATCCTCAAACGGAAAAGTTTTATTTGAGGTTTGCAAAAGTATTAACCCGAACACCTATTTTGTTTCTAGTGAAGAGGAGTTATCAAAAGAATTTTTTTCTCCCGACAATACAGTTGGAATTTGTGGCGCTACTTCTACTCCTTTGTGGCTGATGGAAAAGGTGAAGGCAGTGCTGGAAAAATATTAATTATTAGATAAAATGTCCAAAAGTCATTCCAATCAGGGTTTAATCATTGCACTGATAGTTATCGGATTATGGTTTTTTAGCATGATCAATCTGATGTTATTGAATGTAAATCCAGAAAATCCTCTCCTGTATTTGATGATCCTGGTTCAGATGCATTTATATACAGGACTATTCATTACAGCTCATGATGCTATGCATGGTACTGTGTCTCCGAATTCCGCTCTGAATAATTTCATTGGACAAGTTTGTACTGCATTATATGCCGTGTTCCCCTTTAGTAAACTTTACGAAAAGCATCATAAACATCACAAGCATGTACACACGGCACTTGATCCGGATTACAATGACGGGAATTTTGTTAAATGGTATTTTAGTTTTATTACAGAGTATTTAACCTGGTGGCAGGTCGTTCTAATGGCTTTAATCTTTAACGTACTTAAAATTTGGATTGCTGAAGTAAATCTTATCTTGTTTTGGGTATTACCTTCCTTACTTAGTACCCTTCAATTATTTTACTTTGGGACCTGGCTTCCTCACCATGGAGAACACACAAATAATCACCAATCAGGCACCCAGAAGAAAAATCATGTTATTGCTTTTCTAACCTGTTATTTTTTTGGATATCATTATGAGCATCATGATTCACCCGGAACTCCCTGGTGGAATCTCTGGAAACTTAAAAATTGAACCAAAATGTTTTTCTAAAGTCAAATAGAATTATGCATTTCCTTTAAATCATTCCTAATTCTATATTTGACATTCTTTAAAATTCATATGAGCAAGCAAGGTATTTTATTAGTCAATTTGGGAACTCCTGATAGTCCCTCAAACTCAAATGTTCGTAAATACCTGGATGAATTTCTGATGGATGAACGGGTAATTGATGTTAACCCCATTTTAAGAACAATTCTGGTAAAGGGTATTATTGTTCCGTTTCGTGGACCAAAATCTGCTAAATTGTACAGGGAGATATGGTCAGATACCACCGGATCCCCATTAATGCATTACAGTTTACTTCAAAGGGAACTATTGCAGCAACGTTTGGGTGATGAATATCAGGTTGAACTTGCAATGAGGTACCAAAGTCCTTCTATTGAGAGTGCCTTGAATAAATTAAAGGATGCACAGGTCAGAAATATTAGAGTAATACCCATGTTCCCTCATTATGCTTCTGCAAGTACAGGCTCTGTATTGGAAAAAGTTATGGAGCTGGTCAGAAAATGGCAAACTATTCCAAATATCTCCTTCATTAATTCCTTTCATGACAATGAGTTAATGATTGAGGCATTCGCTGATAATGGAATAAAGCATAAACCCGAAACATTTGACCATGTTTTGTTTAGTTTTCATGGTTTACCACAAAGACAGCTCGTTAAATCAGATCATTCCAAAAAACATTGTCTTAAAGTGGAGAACTGTTGTTCAACTTTAACAGAAAATAATAAATTTTGCTATTCTGCTCAATGTCATGAAACTGCACGATTAATTGCAAATAAAATTGGTCTGACTGAAGATAAATACTCTGTTTGTTTTCAATCGCGTTTAGGCAAGGATCCTTGGGTTCAACCTTATACCAGTGAAGTAATAGAGCATTTGGCAGAAAAGGGAGTTAAAAGACTATTGGTATTTTGTCCCGCATTTGTTGCAGATTGTCTGGAAACAGTACATGAAGTAAGTGTTGAATATGGTGAGGAATTCAGTGCTTTAGGTGGTGAGCATGTTCAACTTGTAGAAAGCCTAAATGATCATCCACTCTGGATTGATGCTTTGGTTGAACTTGCAAAAGGTGGGCCAAATTAATTACTTCTTATATAATCTAGAATAGCCTGAGTTGCACCGGTATTGCTTTTTACGTAATCAATGGCAGCTTTACCCAGAACTTCTCTTTTAGTGTCAATTTTTAAAGTCTCCATAATGATAGCCAGTTCATTGTAGTTTTTGATGCTGTAGGCTGCCCCGAGCGATATAAGTTCAATTGCCTCTGGGAATTTTTGATAATTGGGTCCAAAAATAACAGAGAGTCCGAAGGCTGCAGCTTCAAGAGTATTATGAATCCCTTCACCAAATCCCCCGCCTATATACGCAATATCTCCATATTGATATGCTGATGATAGCAATCCTATATTATCTATAATTAATACCTTAAACTTTGGGCTTAAGTTTTGGCTTTTTTCAGATTCTGTTTGAAGATTTGTAATCTCCGAGTATCGGATTGAATTTGGAAATAGTGTTATAATTTCATTGATCCGTTCAGGTTTTACTTCATGAGGAGCGATTATAAATTTCCAATCCGGGTAATTGTCATGCAATGTTGCGATCAGTTTTTCGTCTTCCGGCCAGGTGCTGCCACCAATAAACACTTTACTTCCCTCACTAAAGTCAGCAATAATTTGAATTTCATTAGTGTTCGAAGCATTAAAGGCCACTCTATCGAAACGGGTGTCTCCATTAACCGTGACATTTTTTAAACCTATTTTTTTTAAAAGATCACTGCTAATCTGATTTTGTACAAAGAAATGTGAGACTTTGCTCAGAATTACACGGTGTAAACCCCCATACCATTTAAAAAAGATTTGCTCTTTTCTAAATCTACCTGAAATTACATAAAGCGGGATATTGCTTTTTGATAATTCATCAAAATAATGATACCAATATTCATATTTCGTAAATATTGCAATCTTTGGATTTATTAATCTGATAAACTCGATTGCGTTGGTTCTGGTATCTATAGGAAGGTAAAATACGTGATCAGCAAGGGCATAATTCTTTCTGATTTCAAATCCAGATGGAGAGAAAAAAGTGATCAAGACAGGCAACTCAGGATTCTCTGTTTTTAATCTTTCAAGGACTGGTCTGCCCTGTTCAAATTCACCTAATGAAGCAAAATGAAACCAGGTATAATGTTTGTTTTTATCCAGCCTTTTTTCAATTAATTGTAGCAAACCTTTTCTGCCATTAATCCATGCCGCAGCTTTTTTATTATTGAAAGATGCAATCCGAATGAAAAATGTGTACAAATAAATACCCGTATTATAAAGAAAAAGCATTTTGAATATAATTCTTATCTTCGTCCAAGTTAATGTTAAATCTAATAAATTGTCTCAGTAAATAGATGAAAATAGCAGTAGTTGGTACAGGATATGTAGGTTTAGTGACGGGTACTTGCCTTGCCGAAACAGGCAATACGGTCACTTGTGTAGATATAAATGAGGAAAAGGTTAAAATGATGCAGGCCTATAAACTGCCAATTTATGAGCCGGGTTTAGACATTCTTTTTCAAAGAAATATAGATCAAGGCAGGTTGAAATTTACAACAATTCTTGCCGATGCCATTCAGGATGCTCAAATAATATTTTTAGCATTACCAACACCACCGGATGGAGATGGTGCTGCTGATCTGAGTTACGTTCTCGGTGCTGCCAAAGATATTGCAAAAATCATCACAGGATACAAAGTGATCGTAACTAAATCTACTGTTCCGGTTGGTACTGCAGATAAAGTGATTGATGTATTCAATGAACATAGCTCTGTTGAAGTTGATGTAGTCTCAAATCCTGAATTTTTACGTGAAGGTGTTGCGGTTGAAGACTTCATGAAACCCAACAGAGTAGTAGTTGGTACTCAAAGTCTGAGAGCGCAGAAGCTGATGGCAGAGTTGTATGGACCTTATGTTAGGCAGGGAAATCCCATTATTTTTATGGATACCAGATCCTCTGAATTAACAAAGTACGCGGCGAATTCGTTTCTGGCAACTAAAATTACCTTCATGAATGAAATAGCCAATTTATGCGAACTTGTTGGGGCAGATGTTGATGCAGTTAGAAAAGGTATCGGATCAGATGATCGGATAGGTAAGCGTTTTTTATTTCCAGGTGTTGGCTATGGTGGAAGTTGTTTTCCCAAGGATGTTCAGGCATTGGCAAGATCAGCGTCTGAAAACAAATATGATTTCAAAATTCTTAATTCTGTTATGGAAGTTAATGATAATCAACGGGTCAGACTTGTTGAAAAAGTCAGAAAATACTATAATGGTGATATCAAGGGAAAGAAAATTGCAATTTGGGGCCTTGCATTTAAGCCGGAAACTGATGATATCCGTGAAGCCCCAGCTCTTTATATCATTGAGGAACTGTTAAAGGATGGTGCCTTGATCACTGCATTTGACCCTGAGGCTACTGGCAATGTGAAGAAGGAGCTTGGTGATAAAATTTCATACAGCAATAACCAGTATGATACATTAAAAGATGCCGATGCTTTATTGATAGTTACAGAATGGTCTGTTTTCAGGACTCCTGATTTTGAGAGTATCGCAGAATTAATGAAGACTAAAGTTATTTTTGATGGTCGTAATTTGTATGATCTGCAAAAGATGATCGATTGCGGATTTTATTATAATAGTATTGGCCGGAAAACTATAGAATAATGGATCAGCGTAAACGGATTTTAATAACTGGTGCTGCCGGATTTCTTGGATCTCACCTATGTGACCGTTTTATAAATGAGGGTTTTCATGTAATTGGGATGGACAATCTTATCACCGGAGATCTGCGTAATATAGAACATCTTTTTCCTCTTGAAAATTTCGAGTTCTATAACCACGATGTTTCAAATTTTGTTTATGTAGCAGGAAATCTGGATTATATCCTTCATTTTGCATCACCGGCAAGCCCAATTGATTATTTGAGAATTCCTATCCAAACATTGAAGGTAGGATCATTGGGAATTCATAATCTGCTTGGGCTGGCGCGTTCAAAAAAATCAAGAATACTTATTGCTTCAACATCAGAAGTTTACGGCGATCCTGCTGTAAATCCGCAACCAGAGGAATATTGGGGCAATGTAAATCCTGTTGGTCCTAGAGGTGTATATGACGAAGCCAAGCGTTTTCAAGAGGCAATGACTATGGCCTATCATACTTTTCATGGCTTGGAAACTCGTATTGTACGAATATTTAATACTTACGGACCAAGAATGCGATTAAACGATGGTAGAGTATTACCTGCTTTTATCGGACAGGCTTTGCGGGGAGAAGACTTAACTGTATTTGGTGATGGTTCTCAAACCCGTTCATTCTGTTATGTTGACGATCTCGTAGAAGGTATTTTTCGTTTATTATTCTCTGATTATGCTTTACCGGTGAATATTGGCAACCCTGATGAGATCACCATCCGGCAGTTTGGTGAGGAGATTATTAAACTAACCGGCACTAAACAAAAAATGATTTTTAAACCCTTGCCTACAGATGATCCTAAGCAAAGAAGACCGGATATCACAAAAGCAAAAGAAATATTAGGTTGGGAACCTAAAGTGGGCCGTGCTGAAGGTTTGAAAATTACTTACGATTACTTTAAATCATTGCCAGAGCAAGAAATACAACACAAAGATTTCACCTACTACAATAACAGATAATGTCAGGCAAAAAAATTTTGGTAACCGGGGGTACAGGATACATAGGCTCGCACACGGTAGTTGAACTTATTAATTCTGGTTATACACCTGTAATTATTGATAATCTTTCTAACTCAAGTCCTGAGATCCTTGACCAAATTGCTAAAATCACCGGAACAAAGCCTGAATTTCATAATTTCGATCTTTGTGATGAAAAATTAACTCGAGAATTTTTAGAGAAACATAGTGATCTAAGTGGGTTAATTCACTTTGCCGCTTTCAAAAGCGTTGGCGAGTCTGAAAGGGAACCACTAAAGTATTACAAGAACAATTTTTATTCCCTCATTAACCTGCTAGATTCCTGTTCAAATCGTAAAATGAACGTAGTGTTTTCATCAAGTTGTACGGTTTATGGTGAGCCGGATATTCTGCCCGTAAGTGAACTTGCTCCTGTAAAAAAAGCAGAATCGACTTATGGAAACACTAAACAGATTGCCGAAGAAATTTTAAAAGAGGTTTCAGGTGTCAGTGAAAATCTTAAAGTAATCGCGTTACGTTATTTCAATCCAGTTGGGGCTCACGCATCTGCGTTGATTGGTGAATTACCAATTGGTATTCCTCAAAACCTGGTTCCATTTATCACTCAGGCGGCTATTGGAAAACGTGGAAATATCATTGTTTTTGGAGATGATTACAATACATCTGATGGAACCTGTATAAGGGATTATATACATGTTGTGGATTTGGCAAAGGCACATGTTGCTGCCATCAAACAGATGGAAAATGTGCATAATGACCTAAAATTTGATATTTATAATATTGGAACCGGGAAAGGAAATACTGTACTGGAAGTAATTCATGCTTTTGAATCTGCTACAGGCCAGAAGTTAAATTATACTATTGGAAAACGTAGGGCCGGGGATATTGAGCAGATTTATGGCGATGTTAGCAAAGCTGAAAAAGCCCTATCATGGAAGGCAGAATTAGGTTTAAATGAGATGATGAGTTCTGCATGGGAATGGGAGAAGTACATTAAACAATATCCCTTTTAAACCTCAATTTCTTTTGAGAGATTTAATTTTATTTATTGAATTTTCAATTATCTGGGAATGAAGAAAATATTAATCACTGGTGGAGCAGGATTTATCGGATCCCACGTGGTCAGAAGGTTTGTAACAAATTACCCTGAATACCAGATCATTAATTTGGATAAACTCACCTATGCGGGCAATCTCCTTAATCTGAAAGATATTGAGAATAAGCCCAATTATAAATTTATTAAGGGGGATATTGTTGATTCTGCATGTATTGATAAAGTTTTTTCGGAAGAGAAAATAGATGCTGTAATTCATCTGGCCGCTGAATCACATGTCGACAGATCAATTAGCAACCCCATTGAATTTGTGATGACCAATGTGGTTGGAACAGTAAATCTTTTAAATTCGGCACGGCATCAATGGAAAGATGATTATAAATCACATCGGTTTTATCATGTTTCTACTGACGAAGTTTATGGAAGTCTTGGTGAGGAGGGCTTGTTTACAGAGAAAACTGCCTATGATCCTCATAGCCCTTATTCAGCTTCAAAAGCGAGCTCGGATCATTTTGTCCGATCATACCATGATACCTACGGGATTGATATAGTGATTTCAAATTGCTCAAATAATTATGGCTCTTTTCATTTCCCCGAGAAACTCATACCCTTGTCAATTAATAACATTAAAAATAATAAGCCTATCCCGGTTTATGGTAAAGGGGAAAATATACGCGACTGGTTGTGGGTTGAGGATCATGCCAGGGCAATTGATGTGATCTTTCACAAGGCATCAAGCGGAAGTACTTATAATGTAGGAGGGCACAATGAATGGACAAATATTGACCTTATTCATT
>CAMBFY010000127.1 GCA_945865415.1 Sphingobacterium thalpophilum | reverse complement strand
TTCCTGGTTCTTCCATCATTCAAAAGCATTATATTTAGCATTAAATATTTTACTGATGATTCGCATCTCTTTGATTGTATTATTCTTTCTAATATCTGGATGTTCAATAAAACCCCGCACTAATTCCCTCAGCGAAAAAGAGCGTTGGGATAAACTTGCTTCCAATACTGAGATCATCAGAGATGATTTTGGAGTACCGCATATTTATGGCAAAACAGATGCTGATGCTGTTTTTGGTTTATTATATGCTCAATGCGAGGATGATTTTAACCGTGTGGAGCAGAATTATATCTGGGCCATCGGCCGTTTAGCAGAGCTTGAGGGCGAAAATGCTATCTACAGTGACCTTCGTGCGAAGCTTTTTATGACCCAAAAAGAAGCAGAAATCAAATATCAGAATAGTCCGCAATGGCTAAAAGACCTTTGCCTTGCTTTTGCAGATGGCATCAACTACTATCTGTCAACTCATCCGGAAGTAAAACCCAAATTAATAACCCGCTTTGAACCCTGGATGCCAATGTATTTTAGTGAAGGTTCAATCGGTGGAGATATAGAAAAGGTTTCAACCCGAAAACTGGGGGAATTTTACGGCAAACCGGATGCAAGTATGATTCCCAAAATCATGACTGGCTCAATACTACTTAAAGATAATGAGCCACGAGGCTCTAATGGTTTCGCTGTTTCAGGTAAATTAACACAATCCGGCAATGCCATGCTGCTGATTAATCCGCATACCTCCTTTTTCTTTCGCGGAGAAGTTCATGTACAAAGTGAACAGGGTCTGAACGCTTATGGCGCCGTAACCTGGGGACAGTTTTTTGTTTATCAGGGATTTAATGAGAAAACAGGCTGGATGCACACCAGCTCTGATGTAGATATTATTGATGAATTTGAAGAAACAATCATCAAGAATAAAAATGGTATCACCTATAAATATGGCAATGAGTTAAGGAATGCAGACTCAACGGAAATTGTTTTAAAATACAAAAATGCTAACACGATCGGCTCCAAAAAATTTATGGTCTATCGCACTCATCATGGACCAATAACCCATGCTTCAGAAAAAAAATGGGTAGCCACAGCCATGATGTGGGATCCTGTAAAAGCTCTTGAACAATCCTTTCTGCGTACAAAAAACTCCAATCAGAAACAGTTCAACAAGATGATGGATATTCGTACAAATTCATCAAACAATACCGTTTACGCAGATGCTGATGGTAATATTGCGTATTACCATGGAAATTTCATTCCTAAAAGAAATACTGAATTTGATTATAAAAAGCCTGTTGATGGGAGTAATCCTAAAACAGATTGGAATGGCCTGCACGATCTTAAGGATAATATATTTCTCCTTAATCCGGCAAGCGGCTGGATTCAGAATTGTAACTCTACCCCTTTTACCAGTGCCGGGACATCTAGTCCGAAACCTGAGAACTATCCGGAATACATGTCTTATTCCCCTGAAAATTACCGTGGAGTACATGCCATTTCACTATTGTCTAAAGCGAAAAATCTGACCATCGATAAATTGATTGACCTTGCTTATGATCCCTACCTTCCGGGGGCGGAGGAGTTGATCAGCGGACTGATTGAGGCGTACAATAACAATCCGGTCAACAGTGCTGAAATGAAAACAGCCATAAACCTGCTTAAAAAATGGGATTTTAAAGTTTCCACTGATTCAAAAGCCATGACCATCAGCCAGTTTTATCTGAACACTTATAATAAATCAGGTAAAATCCCTGCAGGAATGCACTTCATGGAGAAAATAAATTACATTAGTTCAAAATCGCCTGGCAATGAACGCCTTGAAATATTCGAGGAAAGTCTGAAGAATTTGAAGCGGGATTTCGGTTCGGTAGAAACAGTATGGGGCGAATTTAACCGCTATCAGAGAATTAACGGAGATATTAACCAAAATTTTAGGGATGAATTGCCAAGTATTCCAATTGGCATGGCTTCAGGAGAATGGGGTGCATTAGCATCCTTCGGAACAAGAAAAGGATCTGGTACTAAACGTCAATACGGTGTTGCGGGGAATAGTTTTGTTGCTGTGGTTGAATTCGGGGAAAAGGTGCAGGCCAAAAGCATGCTTGCTGGCGGACAATCTGCTGATCCGAACTCAAAACATTTCAATGATCAAATGCAAAGATATGCCGACCGCAAGTTTAAAACTGTAGCCTTTTATCTTGAGGACGTTGTTAAACGCGCAGAATCAAGGTATCATCCAGGAAACAAGAAATAAAAATATGAAAACAATTTTTAAGACCATTGCCTTCTTCATAATGTTGTTAAACATCAATCCCGTGAATTCACAGGAGATCATACCCCTTTATGATGCTGAAATACCAAATAGTAAACCTGCTCCCAATAATGAGAAGGCTGAACTGGGTAAAGATGGAATTTTCAGGATTAGCAATGTCACAGTCCCCTCTTTGAGTATTTATAAGCCGGATAAATCCGTTGATAAGGGTACTGCTGTGATTATTTGTCCGGGTGGCGGATACAGGATACTGGCAGCCTCGCTCGAAGGCACAGATGTTGCCCAAGAACTTGTAAAATGGGGTATTACAGCTTTTGTTTTAAAATACCGCCTTCCTCACGACAGTATTATGACCGATAAGTCAATCGGGCCACTTCAAGATGCTCAACGGGCGATACAACTGGTTCGGCAACGTGCAGCAGAATGGAATATTGATCCTGAAAAAATTGGAATGATGGGATTCTCTGCTGGGGGGCATCTTGCAGCTTCTGCTTCCACCAGATTTAATGAAACATTCATAGCCAATCCAAAAAACACTTCGCTGAGGCCTGATTTTTCGATACTGATCTACCCTGTGATCAGTTTTAATGATGAAATCGCAAATAAAGGCAGCAAGGAGAGTTTAATTGGGAAGAATCCGGATCTCCAAACGGTAGAAAAATTTTCGAATGAACTAGCTGCCGGGCCCAACACACCTCCGGCATTCCTGGTACATTCAAGTGATGACAGCCCCGTTCCTGTAAAAAACAGCCTCGTCTATTATGAAGCACTTCATAGGCATAAAATTTATAGTTATATGATGATTTATCCTAAAGGCGGACATGGTTTTGGAATGCATAATAAAGCGATCGCGGATAAATGGATGGATAATTTAAAAATCTGGTTATCATCAACTAATAAGCTTTAAATCATAATACTCCGATCTGAATATTTTTTATAATTTCAAACCAGATGAAATTATACCCTTTTGTGCTGTTAATTTTCTTGTGTTACCTGTTTGTATCCTGTGGTCATATCAGCAAGATTAGTGAAGAACCTCCCCCAAGCTTTACAGCAATAAAAGGGATAAAGTATACCGAAGTAAAACGACGGTTCAACAACGGACTATCATTCACAGATCAGGGATTTCAACTGGAACCAGAATGGAATATCTATTTTAATGCGGATGATTCTGTAAGAATTTACAGTCCGGAGAAAAAGCAATACATGACCTACCGTATATTCCACAGTCATAAAGCACTTTTTCAGTTTGCCCGTGAATGGTTCAGAGTGCAGCATGTGAGTAAAGACAGTCTCATTTTCCAGGTCATGGAGTTAGAATCGAGGGCTGTTATGGAGGATCTTTCTACTATTACCATGACACTTTATTCAGAAAACTATATCAAAAATGTGCTCAAAACCACTGCTGATAAGCTTAAGGCTCCTTCAAAAGAAGACAGCTTATTCATTAAATATCGTGCAATACAGGTAAACAGCAATCAAGACAGTGCATTTGCGGCAAGAAACCCAGTTAAATTAAAAAGCAAGAGCAAAATAAGCTCTGTCGAAAAGATCAAACCAAGTCTTGACCCCTATTTAGGTCATGTCAACCGATCTGAAGAATATCTCTATCCCGAATATCTGATAAAAATCAAAAAAGCCTATCAGGATTTCCAATATTCATTTTCAGTCATTGTAGATCACAATGGCAGAATGCATTTTAAACAATTCCTGGTTGCAGTAGAACCAGAATTTATGGCGAACAAAACGACAGTCGCAAAAGGAATAATAGATATCTATCTTAGAAATACACTTGAAATAACTCCAGGGAATACCCTTGGTTTTCCGCATTCAAGTGTCATCAATCTGCATGTTGTTGGGAGAAAATGATTAAGATCTAATTAAATACTGGTAGAAACGGCTGCTTATTAACATGAGTTCTATATAAAATTATGTAGCGCTGTTTTAGACTGAAGATTTTCTCTGTTTTATAAAGTACGGTCTGATTCTCTACTCCCCTGATCTTAGCTGTTTTTTTGTTTCCCGTTTAGTAGATATCCTGAAATTCGTTAAGCAAAAAAAGCAGTACTGTTACGGTTTTTTTAAATGGCAGATGGATCTGTTGCAGGGCTGGCCGACCCAATGAAACACAGCACAAGGTAAAATAAACTTTGCCGGAGGAGGTATCTTCCGGCTATACAAAATTTGAAATTGATGATGATTTCTTACCGGAAATACTCCGTAGGAAAGGGCTGAATCAACCTATGACCCACAGGTATTGGTTTCAACAAACATAGTATTGTTGCTCGAGAGCCTAATCTGACAGGTTATAACCTTAGGATTTTTTACACTTCCTGACATCGAACTAAGGTTATTAATGAATAATCTTAAACATAAGTTCTTTCATTAATTCACCCTGTTCAGTATTAGCACTTGCATCAACACCTTTGATCTTCAGATCACATTCCCTCAGGTAGCTAATTACCCTGAAAACTTTTTCTTTGCTGTAATTTCTTGCGGCCTGTTCATATTCCCTTACAAAAAAAGGGGCTATTCCCAATGCGCTGGCCAAAGCTTGCGGAGACTTGTCGCCTGTATAATGATATTTCAAAATCTTGGTAAAGTAAGAGTTTAAAACACCAAGTAAAAGCTGGATTGGGTTATTCTTTGGGTTATCTGCAAAGTAATTAATGATTTGGTTAACTTTAAACGCATCCTTTCGGGCAATTGCATGCTGTAGTTCAAATACATTATAATCTTTGCTGATTCCTATATTGTTCTGAATATCTTGTGTACTGATCTCTTTCCCCGCCTGGACATTCAACATCAGCTTTTCAAGCTCATTGGCTACCTTAGAAAGCGCATTGCCCAAGTATTCCGCAATCAATGCAGAGGCTTGAATCTGAATTGTATATCCCTTTTCACGAACAAATCCTTCAATCCAAGCTGGCACTTTATTTTCATGAATTGAGGCTGATTCGAAAACTAGCCCATTCTTTTCTATGGTTTTGTATGTTTTCTTGCGTTTGTCGAACTTTCCGTTGCGATAACAAAAAACTAAAATTGTACTTGGAAGTGGCTTCTCAAAATAGCTTAGCAATGGGTCTACAGATTTCTTATCATCTTCAGCATCTTTACCCCATTTCAAATCCTGTGCTTCTTTTACCAGAATTACCTGATAATCACTCATCATAGGGTACCGCTTGGCCGCATTGAGAATACTCATAGGATCAGAATCCTTACCATAAAAAATAGTTTGATTAAAGCTCTTTTCTGCGGCAGATAGCGCGTTTTCCTCTATGTAGTCACTAATCTGATCTATATAATAAGACTCCTCGCCATGCAGTAGATAAACCGGCTTGAACTTCCGGCTTTTTAAGTCTCTGATAAGATCGTTGCTAGTCATATTGGTCACCGAAATTACAAAATATTGTAAATCTTTAAATACATTTCAGTTCTAATCTTTATTCACAATTTAAAACCATGAATTGAGTAAATTAGAATCATTTTCAGAAATTTACCCAAATGTTCAAGCCTGTACCACTTAATCTACCCTCATTTGCACTAAAGATTAAAGAGGAAAACGGAATTTATTATATTTTTGATCATATCCGTAAAAAGTATTTAGTCCTAACTCCCGAAGAATGGGTAAGACAACATCTTATTCACTTTCTTATCGAAATAAAGAAATACCCTGGATCCCTCATGAAGCTAGAAGGGGGATTGAAACTAAATAATCTTCAAAAACGATCTGACATTCTCCTGTTCAATAAATATGGCAAAAAAATTATATTAGTTGAATGTAAAGCCCCTTCTGTCAAAATCACCCAGGATACCTTTGATCAGATTGCACGTTATAATTTTGTACATAAGGTAGAATGGCTGCTTGTGAGCAATGGGATGCAGCATTTTTGCTGCAGAATTGATTATGAAAAAAAAACTTACAGCTTCGTAGAAGAGCTCCCCGATCATACAGCTTAATTAACAATCAAAAGTCATAAAAAGCCAAATGTTTTTTATTTGCCGGATTGTTATATCTTTACAGTCAACAGGACGACATAGATTGAGTAAATTGTACCTGATGAAGTGGTTATAGAACTTTTCTGTTTATTGATCTTGTTAACAACTACCCGTTCTAAATTCACCGCTTAAGAGGTGAAAATAACAAATGTATTAACTAATTAGTGTTATGGCTATTCTGATTTTTTTTATATCCCATTGGTTTCTTTCTCTGTTCTTTCAAACTTTTTTTCAGCATCGCTATGCTTCTCACAGGATGTTTACCATGACAAAAGCCTGGGAAAGAATTTTTTACTTTATGGCATTCATTTTTGAAGGGGCATCCTTTTTAAATCCTCGTGCATATGCATTGATGCACAGGGAGCATCACGCCTATAGCGATACAGAAAAAGATCCTCACTCTCCACACTTTTTCACTGATGTTTTTCAGTTGATGAAATCAACAATTATCACATTCCGTGATCATTTAAAGCGAACAAAAGATCCTGAAGCACGTTTTCAGGGCTATTACCCTGAATGGCCTTTGATAGATAGAATTGGATCTTCAATTGCTTCGAGACTCCTTTTTGGAGCAGCGTATACCTGGTTCTACATAGAATTTGTACCCAAAGGCTCAGAATGGATGTATTTTTTACTTCCAATACACTATCTGATGGGCCCCTTACATGGGGCAATTGTGAACTGGTGCGGACATAAGTACGGTTACTCTAACTTTGACAATAAAGACAAATCAAAAAACACCACTCCTTTTGATTTTTTAATGCTTGGAGAATTATTCCAGAACAATCATCACCGCTATCCGAACAGTGCTAACTTTGGAAAAAAATGGTTTGAGATTGATCCGGTTTATCCGGTTATGAAGTTGATGGATGTAGCGGGCATTATTCAGCTAAAAAAGTAAGATGATTTTCGATTGAATTCATTGTATGCTTTTCAACGAACATGAATCATCTGTTTTAAAAATCCATATTCGTTTTTCTAAACCAATTAAAACCCAATTTTTAGATTGTTGAAGTTAATTTAAGCTTCGATAATTTTTCGTAAATTACTTAAAAAACAAACTACCAAATTTAAGTTCTGCAAACCCAACTTCTTCATTTGTAATGAGATTTCTTAAATACTTTTGTTTAATTCTGCTATCGCTGTCTTATCTAAAATCGTATGGATCTCATAATTCTTTGGATAGCTTACCCGATGCTAAAGACGGAATACTTGATCTGCGAAAAATACCTTTAAGCCAAATTATTTCATTAGATGGCGAATGGCTATTTTACTGGAATCAATTAATAGATTCCGGTAGTACCCGAAATAAAAATCAAAAATACGAGATTGTAAATTTTCCTTTCAGATGGGACAATTATCAATTAAATGGACAAACGCTTCCCTCCTATGGTCATGCCAGTTACAGACTTACTGTAATTCTACCCAAAACTGATGAACCTCTTCGCATCATTGTCCCCGAAATTTACTCAGCTTACAGTTTGTACATTAACGGCAAAAAGGTTGCTAAAAATGGGCAGGTTAGCGCTGATATTAAAAATTTTATACCCTACTGGCAACATCAGACTGTTGAGCTCAACCAAAATACCGACACCCTGGAAATGATTCTGCATGTTGCGAATTATTCTCATACCAAGGGTGGGGTAGCTAAATCAATTGAATTAGGAACTAAATCGCAAATGGAGACCCACTGGATCCATGGTATTGCGATTGATCTGCTTTTAACAGGCTGTCTTTTTATGGGTGGCCTTTTCTTTTTGGGCCTGTACCTTCTGGGAAGCCGCGATAAGGCTATA
>CAMBFY010000126.1 GCA_945865415.1 Sphingobacterium thalpophilum | reverse complement strand
ATTGAACTTGCAACTTTAGCCCCCAATAGTTCTAATATGCAACTGTGGGAATTTTATCATATAACAGATATCGCAATACTTAAAAAACTTTCTGTGGCTTGTTTAAATCAAGGTGCGGCAACTTCTGCCCAACAAATGGTGATTTTTGTTACCAGGCAGGATTTGCATCGAAAAAGAGCGGCTAAAATGCTAGGCTTAGAGACTCAAAATGTCTTAAAAAACAGTCCTGAGTTAAAACAAGCAAAGCGGATAAAAACTTGGAAATTGTATTATGGGAAAATAATGCCTTTTTTATACGCGAGCTTTTTTGGGTTTTATGGAATTATTAGAAAAATCTTTGTGACTATTATTGGGCTATTCAGACCAATTGTATATCAGGTATCGGAAAATGATATGAGGGTTGTGGTTCATAAAACCTGTGCTTTGGCTGCTCAAACTTTTATGCTGGCTATGGCTAATGAAAATTATGATACTTGCCCAATGGAAGGTTTTGATAGTAAAAAAGTGAAAAGTATTTTGAAATTGCCCTATGGAGCAGAAATCAATATGGTTGTATCTTGTGGAATTAGAGATGAGAATGGAGTTTGGGGAGATAGAATGAGATTGCCTTTTGATGAAGTTTATCGAAAAATATAAAAAACTATGAAGCGGATTCAGACCTTCCCCTCTGGTTGGTGTTTCCCGTGCCGTCCTCGATCATATTAGTGGTCGATGGTAACAGCAAGCACAAGGGAATTTTGTAATTGGTGGGATAAGGCTTTTGAAGAAAAATTTGTATTTGAAAAGCAATACCTGTGTTTTATAGGTAGTTTCAGTCCTTTCCTCCGGGGTAGTTCCGGCGTGTAGTCCCCTTATAAAAAAAATTTGGAATAGCCGGAAGCTACCTCCTACGGCAAGGTTTATTTTACCCGCTGCTGTTTTTCATAGGGGCGCGCAGCCCGGCAAAAGAACTACCACCTCTGCCGAATAAACCCGCAAACCTAAGGGGGTGTCAGCTCTAGATTTTTGCGAGGGCAAAAATTTTCATAAAAAGCAATTTAAGGGCAAAAACTTGGGCAGAACACGGGACTGTCGTGACCGAAGAGCCACAGGCACTGCTTTCTAAAAACCTTAGAAAAATTAGTCCTTTTAAACATTATTCCCCGATGCTCGGTGTTCTCCTTACCAGGAACGACCATATTATTGGTCGATGAACACCAACCAAAGAGAACCTATATCTAACCTCGATCCTCAATTCTCGCTAAATTTGATTCATACCCTAAAGAAGGCTAATTTTACGGCTTAAATTCTAATCATGATTATTGAAAGAGGGCCTATATCCCGTTTTATAGAAAAAAATTACCTGCATTTTAACTCTGCCGCCTTGGTTGATGCTGCAAAAGGGTATGAAACCCACCTGGATGAAGGCGGGAAAATGATGATCACGCTTGCTGGGGCAATGAGTACGGCCGAACTGGGTATTTCACTTGCTGAGATGATCCGTCAGGATAAAGTCTCGATTATCTCATGTACCGGAGCAAATTTGGAGGAAGATATTATGAATCTGGTGGCTCATTCCCACTACAAACGTGTTCCAAATTACCGTGATTTGAGTCCGCAGGATGAATGGGATCTTCTTGAAAACCATTACAACCGCGTTACTGATACTTGTATCCCTGAGGAGGAAGCTTTCAGAAGGCTTCAAAAGCACATTTACAAGCTGTGGAAAGATGCCGACGATTCTGGAGAGCGTTGCTTTCCGCACGAATTTATGTACAAAATGCTCCTAAGCGGGGTGCTTGAGCAATACTATGAAATAGATCCTAAGAATTCCTGGATGCTTGCTGCTGCCGAGAAAAATTTGCCAATCATAGTGCCCGGTTGGGAAGATTCAACCATGGGAAATATTTTTGCTTCTTATGTGATGAAAAAGGATCTCAAGGCCTTAACCATGAAAAGCGGTATTGAATATATGGGCTGGTTAGCTGAGTGGTATATTGCTAATTCGGCCGGAAAAGGAATTGGATTTTTTCAGATTGGTGGCGGTATAGCCGGTGATTTCCCGATTTGTGTTGTGCCTATGCTTTATCAGGATATGGAAATGGAAAACATTCCTTTCTGGAGTTATTTCTGTCAGATTTCAGATTCAACCACATCCTATGGTTCTTATTCAGGAGCTGTTCCGAATGAAAAGATTACCTGGGGTAAACTGGATATTCATACGCCCAAATTTATTGTGGAATCAGATGCTACCATAGTTGTTCCGCTCATTTTTGCCTGGGTTTTGAAGCAGTAATGATTCTTGTTTTTATAAACAAGGGTTGGGACTAATAAAAATTTGCATTTTTTGTAAATACCAACTAAAAAGCCTGATAATCAAGTACTTTTTAATTAATTTAGAATGATTATAAATTGATAAAACAGGTCATGTTAATGTCATCGGTATTTGAATAAAGTATACTTTTGTCAACTGAAAAGGTTGATTGTATTCCTGTAGTTAACTTTTTGGTTATACGTTTCAAATTTTAAGCAATAAATACTCAATATGAGAAGCATCTCATTGTTTTTTAAAAGTGTTACAAAATCATTGATTCTGGCTACTTTCCTGTGTTCAATGGCTGTTTCTTCGGCCAGTGCTCAGGATGCGGCGGCAGGGGCAGCGATTTTTAAACAGAAGTGTACCGCATGTCATGGACTTGAAAAGGCGGTTGTAGGTCCGGCCCTGAAGGGTATTGATACAAAATACGAAGAAGCATGGTTGCTCAAATGGATCAAAAATGCTCCGGCATTCATTGCTTCTGGCGACGCCCTGGCTGTGAAAGCCTCTCAGTATTCACCTGCAATGATGTCGGCATTTCCTGAGTTATCAGATGATGACATTAAAAACATTGTTGCTTATGTCAAGGTTGGCGATGTCAAGCCCGCAGCAGATCCAAACGCTGCAGCCGGTGCAGCCGGAGCTCCTGCAGATAAGGGTGGAGTAAGTAACTTTATGCTTATCGGACTTCTGGCAGTCATAGTCATTGCCTTCCTGATTATCCTGGTTTTAAACCGTGTGATCACAACTTTAGAGCGTGTGATGCTTCACAAGAAAGGTATTGAAGTTGAAGAGGAAAGTGCTGAACCAAAAGACCGCTTTGAAGGGCTGAAAAAACTGACAAAAAACAAGAAATTTATCATGTTCATTGTTTTACTGAGTGTGATTTTCCTTGGTTCCGCAGGCTGGAAAGGTATGTGGGAGACTGGTGTTCATACCGGTTATCAACCGATACAGCCGATTAAATTTTCTCATCAGTTACATTCCGGAATAAATAAAGTTGATTGTCAGTATTGTCACTCAGGTGCATTTACTTCCAAGAATGCATCTATTCCATCTCTGAATGTGTGTATGAACTGCCATAATTATGTTAAGGCATCCGAAAAATATGATGGAAAGACTTCTCCTGAGATCATGAAGATTTACAATGCCTTGGATTATAATGAGGATACCCAAGTGTACGGTACCGAAACCAAGCCGATTGAATGGATAAGAATTCACAATTTGCCGGATCTCGCTTACTTTAACCACTCGCAGCACGTATCAGTTGCCGGGATTGAATGTCAAAAATGCCACGGTCCGATTCAAACCATGGAGGAGGTTTATCAATATTCTCCTTTAACCATGAAATGGTGTATTAACTGTCACAGAGAAACAGAAGTTAATCACAAGGACAATCCTTATTATGATAAACTAATTGCTGCTCACGATAAATTGAAAAAGGGTGAAAAGGTTACGGCTGCTGTTTTAGGCGGACTGGAATGTGCAAAGTGTCATTACTAAATAAATAATTTTAAGATCACATTACGTATACTTTATATAGCTTGAATGGAAAGCAATAAAAAATACTGGAAAGGTTTAGAAGAGCTGCAGAACACAAAGGATTTTGTTGAAAAAAACAAAAACGAGTTCGCTGAACCACTTCCTATGGAAGAAGTTCTGAATGAAGCCGGTTTAAATACCGTAGCTCCACGTCGCGACTTTTTGAAGGCGCTTGGATTTGGTTTGGGAGCAGTAACTCTTGCTGCATGTCAGACCACTCCGGTTCATAAGGCAATTCCTTACCTGGTTAAGCCGGAAGAAATAGTACCTGGTATTCCTAATTACTATACTTCTACTTTCAATGGGCACAGTGTTCTGGTTAAGACTCGCGAAGGTCGTCCTATTAAAATAGAAGGAAATCCGAATTGTATTCTGAGTAAAGGTAGTCTGGATGCCAAAGGACAGGCTTCGGTGCTTGATCTTTATGATGTTTCCAAACTAAAAAATCCGGTTCTCAATGATACAGAGTCTAGCTGGGCAAAGATTGATGAGTACGTAAAAGCTGAGCTTGCTAAAATTAAGGCAGGTGGAAAGAAAGTTCGTATTGTTTCTGCAACTGTTAATAGTCCATCGACTAAGGCAGTGATTGCTGATTTTACTGCACAATATCCAGGCACAAAACACATTCAGGTGGATGCGGTTTCTTATACTGGCATCATCAAAGCAAATGAAAACAGTTTTGGTAAGGCAGTTCTTCCAAAGTATCGTTTTGACAGAGCTGATCTTATTGTAAGTTTTGGGGCTGATTTTCTGGGAACCTGGATCTCTCCGGTAGAGTTTAGTCGCCAGTACACTTCCAAAAGAAATAACACCGCTCTTCAGGGGAAAAAAATGTCCCGTCATATTCAGTTTGAGACCGGGATGAGTTTAACAGGTACCAACGCTGATGCGCGACTTCCATTGAAGCCATCAGAAGAAGGGATTGCGCTGTTAAATTTATATGCTGCTTTAGGTGGTGCGGTGAACGGAACTAAGCCACTGGTAAATAATCCAAATGCAGAAAAGGCGATTGCACTTGCTGCGAAAGAATTAGCTGCAGCAAAAGGAAGAGCACTAGTAATCAGTGGTTCGAATGATGTTTCTACCCAGATTGTTGTGAATGCAATCAATGCTATTCTCGGAAGTTACGGTACTACAATTGATCTTGACAATCCATCTTATCAATATGCCGGAAATGACGCTGAATTCGCTGAATTTGTGAATGAAATGAATCGTTCTGAAGTGGATGCTGTGTTCTTTTTGAATACAAATCCTGCTTACGAATTCAACGATTCTAAGGCATTTACGGATGCACTTGCAAAAGTTAAATTGCGTGTTTCTTTTGCAGACCGCAAAGATGAGACAGCTTCACTTTGTCAGGTTATTGCTCCAAATCATCATTATCTTGAGTCATGGGGTGATTCTAATCCCGTTGAAGGATATTATACTATTGTACAACCAGTTATTAATCCTGTAAATAATTCACGTAATGCTGAACAGGGTTTGTTGATCTGGTCTGAAGGTGTTGTGACTGATTTTTACCAGTACATTCAAAATAACTGGGCGAAAACAGTTTTTGCTCAATCGGGTACAAGCTGGAAGGAGTTATTACAAAGAGGTTCAGTCAGTCTTCCTGAGAAACCTGCAGGAACGTATACTTTCTCACGTGAGCTTAATTCAGTTGTTCAGACTATCCTAGCCGAAGGCAGCTCAATTGCCAAAGGTGGAGATAATGCTGTTGAATTACATATTTATCAGAATGTTGCCATTGGTGATGGTAAGTCTGCCAATAATCCATGGTTACAGGAGTTACCAGATCCGGTTTCAAAAGTAACCTGGGATAATTATGCTGCTATCAATGCAAAGTATGCTGAGAAATTAGGAATTGCTCAAAATGATCTGGTTGAGATTAAAACTGATAAATATACCATTACGCTTCCGGTGCTTATCCAGCCTGGTCAGGCTTATGGCACTGTCTCTGTAGCCTTAGGTTATGGTAGAACAAAAGCAGGAAAAGCTGGATCTGAAGTGGGCAAGAATGCATATCCATTCCTTCGTTTGGTCAATGCAACTTTACATACTGCTACAGCAGCGAGTTTGTCGAAAGCATCAGGTATTTATGAGCTTGCTCAAACGCAGACACATCATTCAATTGAAGGAAGAAATATCGTTCGCGAGACCACTTTAAAGGATTACTTAAAAGATCCAAATTCCGGAACTGGACATGCTCACGTAAATCATTATGATTTATGGAATGAGTTCGAGCAGCCGGGACATAGCTGGGTAATGGCAATTGACCTGAACGCTTGTACAGGTTGTGGGGCTTGTATTGTTGCTTGTAATGCCGAGAACAATATTCCGGTTGTAGGTCGTGATGAGGTTCGCCGTCGTCGTGAAATGCACTGGATACGTATCGACAGGTACTACACCATTAATGAAGGCGGAGATAAGATAACCGAAGAGAAAGAAATGGATAAACTGGAGAACATAGATAATGTTTCTGTTATTCATCAGCCAATGTTGTGCCAGCATTGTGATCATGCTCCTTGTGAAACTGTTTGTCCGGTTTTAGCAACTGTACACTCTTCTGAAGGTTTGAACCAGATGGCTTATAACCGTTGTATCGGTACACGCTATTGTGCAAACAACTGTCCATACAAAGTGCGTCGTTTCAACTGGTTTAATTATTGGAATGATTCACGCTTTGATAATTATATGAACAATGAGTTTACACAGCTAGTGTTAAACCCTGATGTTACTACCCGTTCAAGAGGGGTAATGGAGAAATGTTCCATGTGTGTTCAGCGTATTCAAGCTGGAAAGCTGAAAGCAAAATTAGAGAAGCGTACGTTGAAGGATGGTGATATAAAAGTTGCCTGCCAGCAAACATGTCCTACTAATGCAATCATCTTTGGAGATGGAAATGATCCTGAATCAGAAGTTTCAAAAGCATTGAAGAGTGAGCGTACGTACTATGTCCTGGAAGAGCTTAACGTTAAGCCGGGTGTAGGATATCAAACAAAGGTTAGAAATACTGTAGAGGTTTAATACAAGAAATATAAAAGAATATGTCATCTCATCACGAGTCTATACTTAGAGAACCCTTAGTAACCGGTGAAAATATTACCTATTCCAAGGTCACCGAAGATATATTGGTTCCTGTAGAAAATAAACCAAATAAAGCCTGGTGGATTGGTTTCATTGTTGCCGTCCTTGGTGCCGGACTTTGGGTATTCTCTGTTAGCTGGACCTTTTGGTTTGGTATTGGCGAATGGGGTTTGAATAAAACCGTTGGTTGGGCCTGGGATATTACCGGCTTCGTTTGGTGGGTAGGTATTGGTCATGCCGGTACCCTAATCTCTGCGGTATTGCTCTTGTTCAGACAGAATTGGCGAAATTCGATCAACCGTTCAGCAGAGGCGATGACAATTTTCGCGGTAATCTGTGCTGCATCATATATTATCTCTCACATGGGTCGTCCTTGGTTATTTACTTGGGCGCTTCCATTGCCAAATCAATATGGATCATTATGGGTTAACTTTAATTCACCACTTGTTTGGGACGTATTTGCAATTTCTACTTATTTCTCGGTATCCTTAGTATTTTGGTACACGGGATTGCTACCTGATATCGCAACAATCCGTGACCGTGCAGTGGGAACCCGACGTCGTGTTTATTCTATTCTTTCTTTTGGATGGAATGGTTCAGTAAAAACCTGGCAGCGTTTTGAGTTGGTATCATTAATCTTAGCAGGTGTTTCTACCCCATTAGTACTTTCGGTTCATACCATTGTATCCATGGACTTTGCAACTTCACTGGTTCCAGGATGGCATACGACCATCTTCCCTCCATACTTTGTTGCCGGTGCGATCTTTTCCGGATTTGCTATGGTTCAAACCTTGTTGCTGATTACTCGTAAGGTAATGAATTTCGAAAACTATATTACTATGTTCCATATTGAGTCAATGAATAAGATCATCATCCTTACAGGTTCGATAGTAGGTGTAGCTTATTTAACGGAATTGTTTATTGCATGGTACTCAGGTGTGGAATATGAACAGTATGCATTTTTGAACAGGGTAAGCGGACCATACTGGTGGGCTTACTGGATCATGATGACCTGTAACGTAATTTCTCCGCAATTGTTCTGGATCAAGAAAGTTCGGACCAGTATTGCTTTATCATGGATTTTATCAATTGTTGTGAATATTGGTATGTGGTTTGAGCGATTTGTAATCATTGTGACTTCATTACACCGTGATTACCTCCCATCAAGCTGGGTTATGTTTTATCC
>CAMBFY010000125.1 GCA_945865415.1 Sphingobacterium thalpophilum | reverse complement strand
TTTACAGTAAATGGCCCCGTATTGATAAGGAACTGATCTTAAAGTATCATAAAGGATTGATTGCCACTACCTGTTGCCTTGGGGCTTCGGTGCCACAGACTATTCTGAAAAAAGGGGAGCAGGAGGCAGAAATTGAGTTTAAATGGTGGCTGGACCTTTTTGGTGAGGATTATTACATTGAACTCCAGCGTCATAATATCCCTGAGCAGGAAACTCTTAATGCTGTTCTGCTAAAATTTGCAAAGAAATACAATGTTAAAATAATCTGTTCCAATGATTCACATTATGTGGATCAGGAGGATTCCAATGCACATGATATCCTTTTATGCGTCAATACCGGGGATATGAAGAGTACTCCTATTGCAACGGATGAGGAGAGTGGCAAGGGTTTTAGATTTGGATTCCCGAATGATCAATTCTTCTTCAAGAGTCAGGAAGAGATGGGAACGATTTTTCATGATCTTCCTGAATCGCTCGACAATACCAATGAGATTGTAGATAAGGTTGATATTCTTGAGTTGAAACGGGATATCATGCTTCCAAACTTTCCGATTCCTGAGGAATTCAAAATCCATCAGGGACCTGAATCAGACAAGGAGAATCAGTGGGAATACCTGAAGGAACTTACCTTCAAAGGCGCCAAAGACCGATATGTGGATATTAGTCCGGAGGTGGAAGAACGTCTCAATTTCGAGCTTTTTACAATCCGTACGATGGGTTTTGCCGGTTATTTTCTGATAGTAGCCGATTTTATCCGTGCAGGACGCGATTTGGGTGTCTTCATTGGTCCGGGGCGTGGTTCTGCCGCAGGTTCTGTGGTAGCCTATTGCATTGGAATAACTAATATCGATCCCATCAAATACAATCTGCTGTTTGAGCGTTTCCTGAACCCCGACCGTAAGTCGATGCCAGATATTGATACGGATTTTGATGATGCCGGCCGCCAAAAAGTGATTGATTACGTAGTTGATAAGTATGGTAAAAATCAGGTAGCTCAGATCATTACCTATGGATCCATGGCCGCAAAATCGAGTATTAAAGATGTTGCTCGTGTGTTAGATCTTCCTCTTGCTGAATCCAATATGCTGGCAAAGCTTGTTCCCGACAGACCTGGAACTAACCTTGTTCAGGTAATGACCGCTCCGATTGATGCGGTTAAAAAAGAGCAGAACCCCGAGGATTTTGAGAATATTAAAACGCTAAGGAAGATTCTGAAAGATGGTAAATCCTTACAGGCCGATGTTTTGAAAGAGGCAATGATTCTGGAAGGCTCCGTGCGGAATGTGGGTGTTCATGCCGCAGGTATCATTATTGCCCCATACGATCTAACCGATATTATTCCTGTGGCAACTTCAAAGGAATCTGACTTGCTGGTCACTCAGTTTGACGGTAAGGTTATTGAAGATGCGGGAGTAATTAAAATGGACTTTCTGGGACTCAAAACCCTGACTATCATCAAGGATGCCCTGCGTTTGATCAAACAAAACCATAATGTTGAAATTGACATCGATTATATTCCACTGGATGACCAGAAAACTTTTGAACTTTATCAGCGTGGGGATACCAATGGAACCTTCCAGTTTGAAAGCGATGGCATGCAAATGTACCTTCGTGATCTGAAGCCAGACAAGTTTGAGGATTTGATCGCGATGAATGCGCTCTATCGTCCGGGGCCAATCGAGTACATCCCTAAATTCATTTCCCGTAAACATGGCCGTGAGGCGGTGAGCTATGATCTGATGGATATGCAGGAGCATCTGGAAGAAACCTATGGAATTACGGTTTACCAGGAGCAGGTCATGTTGTTGTCGCAAAAACTTGCAAGCTTCAGCAAGGGTGATGCGGATGTGCTGCGTAAGGCCATGGGTAAGAAGCAGATCGAAGTGCTGAATAAAATGAAATCTCAGTTCATGGAGGGCTGTAAAACAAATGGACATGATGCAAAAGTAGCTGAGAAGGTCTGGACAGATTGGGAAGCTTTTGCACAATATGCTTTTAACAAATCGCACTCGACGTGTTATGCCTTCGTAGCTTATCAGACCGCCTATTTAAAGGCGAATTATCCATCTGAGTATATGGCTGCTGTATTGAATAATCAGAATAACATCGAAAAAATATCTTTCTTTATGGAAGAATGTAAACAGATGGGTATTTCGGTGTTAGGACCTGATATTAATGAATCCGAACTAAATTTTACCGTTAATAAAAAAGGTGAGGTTCGTTTTGGTATGTCAGCAATGAAAGGTGTGGGAGAGAAGGCTGTTGAAAGTATTGTTGAGGAGCGAACAGAAAACGGACTTTACCAAAGTATTTATGATTTTGCAAGACGTACCAACTCCAAGTCTGTTAGTAAAAAAGTATATGAAAATCTCGTTTATGGGGGAGCGTTTGACTGTTTTGGTCATCATAGGCAGCAATTCTTTTTTAAGGCTGACGGTAGTTTTTATAACGGCATAGAGCTTTTGATAAAATATACGAATGATTTTCAAAATAACCTGAACTCTTCTCAGGCTTCCTTGTTTGGAGGGACGAATGATGCTGAAATCTCAGAACCTCAGTTACCTGAATGTGAAGAATGGGGATTGATTGAGAAATTGAAATATGAAAAGGATTCAATTGGTATTTACCTCAGTGGTCATCCTTTAGACAATTATAAGTTTGAGCTTGATCATTTCTGCTCGCATCAGGTTAAACACCTTAGCCTTGTTAATAGAATGAAAAGCACTGAAATTCTGCCTGAAGATTCGGAGGAGTTCAAAAAAATAAGTAACCGCGATCTGGTTATTGGCGGATTGGTTTCAGCATGCAGACACGGTACCACAAAAACTGGTAAACTTTTTGGATCCTTCATGTTCGAAGATTATGGTGAGACTTTTGAAATTGCTCTTTTTGGGGAAGATTATATTAAGCTAAAACAATATTTGGTGATTGGTTTGTTTCTACAAGTTAGAGGAATGGTTACCGAGCGGTTTAAACAAAAGGATAACTGGGAGTTTAAAGTTAATAGCATAGTTCTTTTATCTGAATTGCGGGATAAAATGTCAAAATGTCTGACCATTCAGCTTCCTCTTTCTGAACTATCCGAAACTTTTATGAATAAGATAGATGAAATTGTAAATATCAATTCTGATCAAAATGAAAGCAGAAATTGTCAGTTGAAATTCATGATCATCGATTATGATGATGAAACGACGCTAGAAATGCCCTCCAAATCAGTGAGGATCAATCCAAGTAATGAGTTTTTAGAAGAAATTTCTAAATTGGTTGGAGTTCGCTATAAGTTGAATTAATGTCAGAATAGCAGGGTATATTTGTGGTAGGAATATTGATAAATATCTTTAAATTATAAACTAAAATCTTTTTATTATGGCATTAGAATTGACAGATGCAAACTTCGATGAATTAGTCCTTAAGTCTGATAAACCTGTATTGGTTGATTTTTGGGCAGAATGGTGTGGTCCTTGCCGTATGGTTGGTCCTGTTGTTGAAGAACTGGCAAAAGAGTATGAAGGAAAAGCGATTATCGGAAAAGTGAACGTGGATAACAATCCTGGTATTTCAATGAAATTCGGGATTCGTAATATTCCTGCTCTTTTGTTTTTCAAAGATGGTGAAATTGTAGATAAGCAAATTGGTGCAGTGCCTAAATCGGTGCTGGCCGAGAAGTTAATGAAGCAACTGTAATTACCTCATAAACTATATTGAAAAGCTCTTCAGGTTTTCTGAAGGGCTTTTTTTATGTAAACGATTAGGTTAAAATTAGTTCTTTAAAATAAATTGTCAGGCTTCCAATTAGGCTCCATTTTAAAGACATATAAATAAATCCGGTGTTTGAATGTATTAAAATTCCTACATGTGACCCCTTCAGAGTCGGAAAGGCATTTGATTGGTTTTTACATAAACATATGAGCTACTAAGGGTCAGATGATTTTGCATTCGGATCATTCAGACTCGATTGCCATTGGTTAGGAATTTACCTGGGCACCATGCCTGTTAAATTCGTGAGTCCCTATTTTATTTATGTGTCCCGTTTGCTATCGGGAGACGGAAGCATGTTCCGCTCGCCTAGGTGATTCCCTAAGTCCTGCCATTTGCTAATCCTCTAATCACCAGTATTCAAACCACCCGGTAACTACTTCGTTAATTTCAACAAATTCGCTCTCAAGCTCAGTTCAAAATTCCCATTGGTGTATCCACTTAGTGCCGATGTACTGGTGGTATAAATTCCACCAAATCCAAGATTTTGGTAGTTCATTCCTATCCCAACAGTGGCACTTTTAGTACTATGATACATTCCAAAAACGTTCAGTTTATTTCCTCCATAGCTTAGATTGGCTCCCAAATCCAGAATATCATTGAATCCATTGACCCCACGGTATACTGCTTTAGGTTCAATCTCCAGACCGGAAGTTACGCCGGTTTTTATTTTATAACTTATTGCAGAAAAGAAAGTCGATCGATCGTTCGCGCCACTAACATCATCTTGGTTTACCATACTTTTCAGATTGGGTAGTGTAAGCTGAATATTGATTCTGCCTGCGGTATAAGCCAAACCAAAGTCGCCGTCCAGGAAGGTCGATCGCTGATTGTAACTGGCCACACTTAGGTCATCAGAATCACCGATCAGTTCTTCATTATTGATTCGTTCGTTTAATAATCCAAAAGAAAGCCCAAAAGATAATTTATCATTGTTATCATTTACTGGCAGATGATAGGCATAAGTACTAACGAGTCGTGTTCTTTTTAATAATCCGGATTTATCGTTATTGACATTGAATCCGATTCCGGCTTTGTCAGTAAGGTCATAGTCTACAGTCAACGTTTGTGCGGAAGGGCTTCCGGGAATGTTATTCCATTGTTTTCGAATGCCCATGTTCAGATTCAAGCCTCCTTTTCCAGCCATTGCGGGGTTACCGAGAAATTGATTTTGAAAGTACAATGCTCCCATCGGGTTCAATTGTGCTTTGACTTCCTGTTTAACTAGTATACTGATGAGAACTATTAATCCTGCGTTCAGTGTATTGAAAAATGCCTTATTCATACCTAAGATTATTCGTTAAACCAGTCTGAGAGTTTTCTCAGACTGGTTTTGTACTTTATTACTTTATTACTTTATTCATGTTTACCTCACAATGCTGACAAAGCCTTTTAATTTATGTAACCCCTGGCCAAAGTCAACAATGTAGAAATAGGTATCCTCCACCAAATACGATCCATTGAAGGTTCCGTCCCAGTCATTGGCATAGTTCACCTTGGTATAGATCTCTCTGCCCGCCTTATTAAATATTCTAAGGGTATGGTTAGGATACATATCCAAATTTTTGATGATCAGGAAATCGTTTTTGCCATCACCGTTCGGACTCAGGATATTACTACCTTTTAATGCCTGATAATCATCGATTACAGTAATGGTAATGTTCTGCGTATTAATACAAGTTGTTGGGTTGGATACCGTAACCGTATAGGTGCTGGTGCTCGCCGGTCTTACGGTCAGGATAGGTGAGTTCTGTCCGCTAATGATTCCTTGAGCATTAGACCAGGTGTAGGAAGTACCTCCGCTTGCAGTCAATTGAGCAGTCAATCCCTTACTGATGCTTGTCCCCAGATTACTGGATATGTTTATTTCAGGCAGCGGGTTGATGGTTATGTTAAACGTTCGGATGAAGGTATCTACTCCACCATTTGCTTTTCCACCATTGTCCTTGACCGTGACGCTGACGGTAGCAGTCCCGCCGAAAGGATTTCCCGGAGTAAAGCGTAGTTGTGCCGTCCCACCGATTCCCGCAACAACAGATAAGTTGGAGAACAAAGTACTATTTGAACTGCTTACGCTCAAAACAGTGGTCTGTCCAGTTTCAGGACCCGGCGTAATTCCGCTTAAGGCAATCGTCTGTGATGCAGTAGTATAACACAGGGTCTGATTGGCAATCGCGTTCAAGGCAGGAGCCTGGTTAGGCAGCTGAAGGACAGTAATGTTGAAGGTTTTGGTTTCTGTGATGGACCCTTTTGTCAGGGTTGCGGTTATCGTCAGGCTTATATCTCCAGAACCGAATAAAGGCCTGCTGATCGTTTTACCATCCGCAGAAACTACTGAAGGATTGCTGGAATTCCAGGTTATGGCTGAACCATTAGAACCGGTTGAAGGTAAAGAAATTGCAGTAGTAAGGGATGAAAGGTCTGCATTTGTACTTTTAATGAGTTCATCAGTCAATGCAGCTTTGTCTAAGCTTACCAGGGCTACATCCAGATCTTCCGTCTCAGTGAAGGTAATAAACCTGGAGAGTCCTTTTGTCCATATTACCAAATCATTGCCCACATCTAATTTAAAGGAGCTATTGGCTGGAAGGGCATCACCAGCCGCCTGTGTGTCAGGACCGGTTAAAAGGATTTCTTCATACTTGTTACCATGCACCCTGGACACTTTTTTGCCGGCTTCTCCAAACAGCACTAATCGTAAGGCTTTATCAAAGGACAACGAAAAGTCCACACTGCCGATCTCAACAATGAGGCCTGTTTTGATTATAATTCCCGGTTTAGCCGGAATGTCATAGCTGGAAACATTCGGGGCAAGTAGGGAGCCATTCCAGGAAGTTCCTGAAGCACTTATCTGGGTTGAAGCCGGAATTTCAATCTTTGCCAATGGCGTTGTAATACTTGTTTGAGGAACAGTTCCTGTTCCTGCAGCAATCAGGTCACCGTAAGCAACGGTTGTGGTAGTAGTTTTTCCAACCGGAACAGTAATAACAAGAGGTAAGTTCGGTGAAATAACTACTATTTCTTTTGCGTTATCAGATGAGGTAGCACTTCCTGCATCATTGGTAAGGATTTGCTCCGGCTTTAAACGAGTCACTTTAATGGTATACGTTTTTTGAGTTATTCCATCTTCTGAAGTAAGCACAATATTAACCGTATTGCTACCAATGATAAGTGGAATGTTGCCAGAATTACTTTGGCTGGCTACTACAATTCCATTCACTTTAATGACTGCACCACTATGATCAGATTTCGGATTGATGGTCATAGAGTTTACATCGTTATTGACAAAAGCGATATAATCACTGATAGTAGGAACAAATGCCGGACTTAAAGTTCCACTGCTTATGCTCATAGTCGATAAGTTTGCATTTGATGAACCTGCAAGTCGTGTAATGATAATGGAATAGGATTTGGTTGTTGTTCCATCACCTGCGGTAACTACAGTGTTGATGGTATTGCTGCCAATTGCCAGAGCCATACTTGCCGAAGCAGATCCGCTAGCAACAGTTAGGCCGTTTACTTTTATGCTGGCTGTACCTTCAGATCGGGTAGGAGTCAGACTTATTGAGCTGCTGGTAAACGGAACCGTTGCAGTATAGCTAGTTGTTCCAGAGTTAAATTCGGGGGAAAGAGTTCCGGTATTTAAACTCATAGCCGACAGTTCTGCGTTTGAGGAAAGGCCTAGTCCTTCGCGTGTAATGATAATGGAATAGGATTTGGTAGTTGTTCCATCACCTGCCGCAACTACAGTGTTGATGGTATTGCTGCCAATTGCCAGGGCTATACTTGCCGAAGCAGATCCGCTAGTGACAGTTAAGCCGTTTACTTTTATGCTGGCGGTACCTTCAGATCGGGTAGGAGTAAGGGTTATTGAGCTGCTGGCAAATGGAACCGTTGCAGTATAGCTAGTTGTTCCGGAAGCAAATACTGGGGAAAGAGTTCCGGTACTTAGGCTAAGGGTGGCCAAGTTTGCATTGGAAGACAGAACAGTAAAACCTGTCAATACAGCTGTACCACCCGGAGTAGTCACGCTAACATCTCCGGAAGTTCCTGCAGCAATCACAGCCGTGATGCTGGTAGCAGAAACTACGTTAAAGGAAGTAGCTGCTGTACCACCAAAGCTGACTGCGGTAGCCCCAGTAAAGTTCGTTCCGGTTAAGGTTACGGTTGCTCCAGTTGCCGCACTTGTTGGGCTAAATGAAGTGATGACGGGAGCAGGAATAAAAGTAAATCCTGCTAGTACAGCTGTACCACCCGGAGTAGTCACGCTAACATCTCCGGAAGTTCCTGCAGCAATCACAGCCGTGATGCTGGTAGCAGAAACTACGTTAAAGGAAGTAGCTGCTGTACCACCAAAGC
>CAMBFY010000124.1 GCA_945865415.1 Sphingobacterium thalpophilum | reverse complement strand
AATTGCTGATGAGGATTATAGCTTTTGAAAACAGGCATTTTTCGATTGCTTTTCATACATCAATATACTGAATACCAATGTATTATGCAAATAAAATTAACTATTTATTGCATAAAAAAGAGGCTGCTCTTTTGAGACAGCCTCTTTTTCATTTTAAAAAATTTTATTTTTTCTCTGGAAGCAATACCATCCTGATGAAATTATCAGGACTCAAACGATATTGAACAGTTGCTTTTAGCGCTTCAGGGTTAAGCTCCTTCAAATTTTCAAGATATGTTAATACCTGTTTAGGTTCATCCTGATTTTGAAGCTGATTTGCAAGATAACCTAACCAGAAACCATTATCCTTAAGTTGTGTTTCGGTTGAACGGGTTTCCTCAGCAATGAATTTTTCAATATCTCCTGCAAGGGCACCGTTTACTCTGATTTTATTGATTTCATCAAGTGTTGAACTGATTAATTTTTCTACATTTTCAGGGGCACATCCAAAAGAAATATTAAAGGTATAGCGTCCTTTTGGAAACTTGGTGTAGGAAGCTCGTGCTCCAACGCCATAGACTCCGCCCTCATCTTCACGCAGGCGCTCAATCAATTTAATAGTTAATACTGAAGCCAAAGCATCTAATTGATTATTATGTTTTTCGCTCCAGGTATAATCACCGCTGAATACAAGCCGAACAGTTGCCTTTGGCTCCTGACCTTTATAGATCTTTTTATCAATTTTACCTCCCGGGATCTGAATTCCCAGCTCTTTTGCGGTTTCTTTACGGTTAGTCGATGGAAGTGAACCGAGGTACTTTTCAAGCATAGGTTTAAGTTCTTCCGGCTTAAAACTTCCTACGAAAACGAAAGTAAAGTCACTTGCATCAGCAAAGCGATCTTTATAGATCTCGAATGCACGATCCAGACTCACCTGATTTATTTTTTCAATTGAAGGACCTGTTCTGCGGACATTGTAATTGCCAAGAATAGCTGCTACAGAATCTGCAAATACACTGTTTGGATCATTTCCTCTATTTGCCAATCCACCCTTTTGCTGGGCAATCAGACCTTTAAAGGTTTCAGCATCCTTGCGGGGTTCTGTGAAATAAAGGTAGGTTAACTGCAATGCAGTTTCAATGTCTTTCGGACTGGTTGAACCAAATATTCCTTCAAACCTCTCAGATATGTATGGGGATACTGAAACTTTTTTCCCGCTCAGTAATTTAGGAAGCTGAACTGAGTTAAATTCTCCTAGTCCGCCACTTCTTATAATCGTTGTGGCATATAAAGCTGACTGAAAATCAGCATCGCTGTATAGTGAGGATCCGCCCGCACTAAAGGCAGAAAAACTGATTTCATCGTTTTTGAAATCGGTTGGTTTCAAAACCACCTTGATACCATTGCTTAATTTAAACTCGGTAATTCCTAGCTCAGGAATTTTAGATTCTGAAGTGACTTTACCACCACTTAGTTTTGCAGACAATAACGGTTTGTCTGAAACCTGATCGACATAGGCACTGATATCACTTGTTTTTGTGCTGCTAATCCAGCTTTCGATTTTGGCTTCGTCTGGTAAATTAGCTTTATCCTTTTCAGGACCCATGATAATCACATCACGATTAACATCTGTGATGTACTTTTTGGCCAGTCCATTTACATCACTTAAATTAACTCCTCCAATCATGGTATTGGCCATTTTGAATTCCGATTCAATACCCGGACTAGCTTCCTGCTCAAGAAAATTACGAAGATATTCGTTTACCAGACTTTCGGATGGTGTCTTATCTTTTTCTTTGAAGGAAGATTCCATATTGGTCATGTAAGACTGTTTTGCACGATCCAGCTCAGTTTGTGTAAATCCAAAACGCTGTACCCTTTCAGTTTCAGTAACAATTGCTTTAAACCCTCTTTCCATTTCTCCTGGTTTTGCCACAACAAATACATTGTACATGTCAAGGCCGGCTAAAAACCCGCTTATGTTGGCTCCTGCCTGTAAAAAAGGAGGATCAGCCTGTTTACTCATATCGGCAAAGCGGGTGCCAATCATTGAATTAAATAAGGATCTTAATATGCTGTTTCTGTAGTCGGATGTAGTGATAAGTTTCGTTTCAGGATGCTTAATCATTACCTGTGCTACACTGACAGGAAATTCTTTATCGGTAACTGCGATGAACTGATTTTTATTCAATAATGAAATTGAATATGGAGTTCTCTGACGTGGCTTAGTTGGATTTTTAAGGTCAGAGAATTTTGCCTTAATGGTTTGTTCCATTGCGTCCACATCAATATCTCCGACAACTATCAGTGCCTGTAAATCCGGGCGGTACCAATCCTGGTAGAATTGTTTGATAGTTTCAGGTGAGAAATTCTTCAATACTTCCTCAGTGCCAATAGGAAGTCGGTCTGAATAGCGGGAATTATTGAAAAGCATTGGAAGATATTGATCCTGCATGCGTTGTTGTGCGCCTTTTCCCAATCGCTTTTCTTCCAATACAACGCCACGTTCCTTATCAATTTCCGCAGCATCTAAAGTTGCATCCTGCGCCCAGTCGCGCATAATCTGAATTCCATTTTTCAATACCTCAGGATCGTCTGATGGAATTGGAAGCTGGTATACAGTTTCATCAAAACTTGTATAGGCGTTCAGATCTGCACCGAAACGTACTCCTGCTTTTTGAAGATAATTAACAAGATCGTTTTTAGGGAAATTCTTTGTGCCATTGAAGCCCATGTGTTCCATAAAATGTGCAAGTCCACGTTGGTCATCATTTTCCATTATGGATCCTATTTTATTAGCGAGGTATAACTGAACCCGGTTTTTAGGTTCAATATTCTTCCTGATATAATAGGTAAAACCATTTGGAAGCTTACCTGTTCTTACTGCAGGATCTAATGGAATGACATCTGCAGAACTTTGTTTGGGTGCAGCAGCTGGATTCTTACTTTTGGCGGCAGTTTGAGCATTTAAAGCACCAGTAAAAGCAAGAAGTACCGCTACCACGAGGGCAAGTACTTTGTTGTTTATATTTTTCATTTTTAAATTGGTTTATAATTGGATTCTAAAAATACAAAAAGTTACACCTTGATTATAATTTTTCTACTGTACATCCACCAAAGAATACCAAGCCAAATCAGAATAAAACTTACTGCACCTGCAAGGGAAGCATTAATTGGTGAAAAGTAAGGACTATAGAATGAAAGATAAAGCCATTCACGAGAGTTTAATATAGTTCCATCAGGCATATTAACTTTGATCATGGTCAGAATTCTTGGAATTAGCCCGGATAAGAAAAACACAGTTATTGCATTGATACCATAAACAACAAATGGTGTGGTACCTTTTTTATACCCCTGCACATCAATCAGCCAATAACATAAGGCAAGTCCGATGGTAGCAAGTCCGCCGGCATAAAGTACAAATGAACTTGTCCAAAGTGCTTTATTGATAGGGAAGCAAAGGTCCCAGATTAATCCAAGAATGACCGCTAAGATTCCAATGGAAAACATCCATGAAATTTTCACGCTTTCTTCTCTGTCTTTACGCTTTAGCCAGGTACCAATCAGCAGCCCAAAAATCCCGGTTCCTATCGCCGGAAGAGTGCTCAGTATTCCTTCAGGATCCCATGTTTTTGCAGAACGCCATAGGTGTGCTTCTGTCAGAAATGTTCTATCGATCCAGGCACCCAGATTGGTTTCTTTTTCAAGATTCGCATACCCAAGTCCCGGAACTGGAATCAGCGTCATCATTGCCCAATAGGCAAGCAGGATACCAATTAATAATCGAAGCTGAACCTTTGGACTTGTTTTTACAAAAATAACTGCAGTAATAAAGAAAACGACAGCTATTCGCTGCAATACTCCGGGGATCCGAACTGTTTCAAATGCTTCCATAGGTTCAGTAAATACTTTTGGGAATAGGTTTAGAAACAAGCCTAATCCAAATAATACAAGAGCTCTTTTTAAAGCAGTAATAATAAGCTTAGAGTGGCTCATGTATCCTTTTTTATTGCCAAGTGCATAGCTGATAGAAACTCCAACAATAAATAAAAAGAAAGGAAATATGAGATCCGTAGGTGTACAACCATGCCATTCAGCATGTTTTAGGGGGGCATAAATATGCGCCCAACTACCAGGGTTATTGACCAAAATCATTGCTGCTACAGTCAGACCCCTGAAAACATCAAGAGATAATAGTCTGGCTGGAGATTGTTGAAGAATAGAAGCTTGGGACATGAGTATATTGTTAATTGAATATTAAATCTGCACTTTTTTATTAAAATATAAAAGTGATTGTCTGATTTAATAGACAAGCCAGAGGATTGTGCGTTATTTGACCTTAAATATTAGATCTAATTCTGTCCTTAAAGTTTCTGAGCTAAAAGTTTCTGAGCTGTTTCGTCCTTATTTTCTAAACTGAGCTGTTTAAGTTGATCTTTAAGATCTTCGGTTTTGGTTTGATATTTTTTCAGGCCATAAAGATTTTTCATCTCAGTTGGGTCATTTTTCAGGTCATAAAGCTCCCAGAAATCTTTATGGTCATAAAAACGGATTAGTTTATAGCGACTTGTTCTTATCCCGAAATGCTTTAAAACACTGTGTTCACCAGGGAATTCATAGAAGTGATAATAAGCTGAATTTCGGATGCTAACATTAGCTTTTTTGAATAGTGGTACCATTGATTTACCCTGAATTTCTTTTGGTATAGACAAACCGGCAAGCTCTAAAAATGTAGGTGCAAAGTCAACATTTGATACAATCTGATTTGAAATTGTACCAGGCTTTATTGTACCAGGGTATCTTATGATCAATGGAGTGCGCATGGATTCTTCATACATAAAACGTTTGTCGAACCAGCCATGCTCACCCATATAGAAGCCCTGATCGGAGGTATAAACTACAATCGTATTTTTTGTAAGGTCATTTTTATCAAGATAGGATAGAATCTTACCAATGTTGCGGTCCAAGGAGAGAGTGGTGCTGTAGTAATCTTGCATATACCGCTGAAATTTCCATTCTGTTAATTCTTTTCCTGATAACTTTTGCTTCCTAAAATCCTGGTCTATTTTATCATAATAGGTATTCCATTTTAACCGTTGATCAGGATTCATCCGTGCAAGAAAAGAAGCAGCAAGCGCATCAGGCTCACTTTTCATTTTGAGATCATAGCCAAGTTTCATAGTCTTTTTTATAGACATGTCCTGCATTCCGGCTGCAATCCGGTTTTCGTACTGATCATAGAAATTTTTTGGAAGCGGAAATTTGACCTCATCAAATTTACCCAGATCCTGAGTATCGGGCATCCATGTGCGGTGAGGTGCCTTTTCTCCAACTACCACGAAAAAAGGCTTTGAAGCATCGCGTTTGTCCAGAAAATCAATGGTAAGATCTGTTATGACATCAGTAGCATAGCCTTCCCTTCGGGTGGTGTCACCATGCATATTAATTAAATCAGGGTTATAATACTGTCCTTGTCCTGGTAAAATATTCCAGTAAGTAAATCCCTGTGGGTATGAAACCAGGTGCCATTTGCCGATCCATGCGGTTTGAAATCCGGATTGTTTGAGGCGTGCAGGAAAAACATCCTGGGAAGCATCGAAAGTGTCTCTGTTATTCCTCATTCCATTCATGTGACTATACTTCCCGGTTAGCAAAACTGCCCGGCTGGGACCACAAATAGAATTTACAACAAAGGCTCTGTTAAATAGTGCTCCTTCTTTAGCCAGACGGTCGATATTGGGAGTTGCACCGTATTTTGAACCATATGCACCGATTGTAGAAATAGCATGATCATCTGTCAGAATGATAATAATATTAGGCTTCAAGTCTTGCTGGGCAAAGACTTCCGGGAATATTGACAGAAAGTAAATCAGAAGGAAAATGGTTTTCCTCATGCGCTCAGTTCATAATAGTTTAGTATTTCCATCTGACAAAGGCTTCCATTGCTTCATATTCCGCCAGGCCCAGTTTGTCGTATGCTTTTGCAGTTTCTCGGGTACGGTCTTCGGCACGGACCCAAAACTCCCTGGCATCGTCACCGGGAAAGACCGGTCTATCTTTTTGCGACTGATGCTTAAAAATAGCTAAGCGTTTGCGTTCAACCTCCTGAGGAGACAAGGGAACAGCCATCTGAATTTCATGAGTTTCAAATTCATGCCATGCCCCTCGGTAAAGCCATAACCAGCAATCTTTTATCCATTCCCTGTCTTTCAATCGCTCAAGAGCCTGAATGATAATATTGAAACATACCTTATGAGTGCCATGAGGGTCAGCAAAATCACCGGCAGCAAAGATCTGATGCGGTTTAATTTTTTCAAGCAGCTCCATTGTGATTGTGATATCAGCCTCTGAAACCGGGTTCGTATGTGTTTTGCCTTTATCATAAAAAGGTAATGACATAAAGTGGATCTGCTCATCACGAAGACCGGCAAAACGTGCACCACTAATCGCTTCTCCTTTTCTTATAAGTCCTTTCAAAATCTGAAACTCAGGAGTATCCGCTTGATTGGGTTGTTTTGTGACCAGAAAATTTCGCATAGACGAGTATAGATCATCCAGTTTTTGAGTATCCAAACTTATAGATTTACTAAAATCACGTGCAAACTCTACAAAGCGGAGTGCATCGTCATCCCAAACGGCTGTATTACCGGAAGTCTGGTACGCTACACTCACATCATGACCCTGATCTACAAGACGGATAAATGTTCCACCCATTGAGATTACATCATCATCTGGATGCGGAGAGAATATAATCACGCGCTTTTTATCAGGAACTGCCCGTTCAGGCCTCTGTGAATCATCAGCATTACCTTTACCTCCGGGCCAGCCGGTGATTGTATGCTGAAGTTTATTGAAAATATGAATATTGATATTATAAACGGGACCCTTTTCTGTTGCCAGTTGAGCCATCCCATGATTGTTATAATCTTCTTCCGTAAGCTTTAATATTGGTTTACCAAGCGTATTGGCAAGCCAGATCACTGCTTTTTTCACCATAAATTCGTCCCACATACAATCTTTAACAAGCCAGGGCGTATTGAAGCGGGTAAGGTTGGCTGCCGCATCCTGATCAAGGATAAATTCTACGTTTTCTGAAAGCTGAAGATAAGTTGCAGGTACTTCGGAAGAGATTTCTCCTTCTACGGCTTTTTTAATGATGGATGCTTTTTTAAGGCTCCATGCCATCAAAATAATTTCTCTTGCTTTGAAAATTGTACCGATCCCCATAGTGATTGCTTTGGTAGGGACATTTTCTTTTCCTCCAAAGTCACGCGAAGCATCACGTCGGGTCAAATCATCCAGAGTTACCAGCCTGGTTCCTGAATTTGGAGCAGAACCAGGCTCGTTAAATCCGATGTGTCCTGTACGTCCAATTCCCAGTATCTGAAGATCAAGGCCCCCCAGCTCAGTTATCTTTTTTTCATATTCCAGGCAAAAGCCTTGGATTGTTTCTAGAGCCAGGGTTCCATCCGGAATATGAACATTGGCCATATCAATATCAATATGGTCAAATAGGTTTTCTTTCATGAAAATCACATAGCTCTGAGGAGATGTGGGTTTCATCGGAAAATATTCGTCAAGATTAAATGTAATTACATTTTTAAAGCTGAGACCTTCTTCTTTGTGAAGTCTTACCAGTTCTTTGTACACTCCAATAGGCGTAGCACCCGTTGCCAATCCGAGTATTGCCTGCTCTGCAATTTTCTGTTTTCTAATAATCAGATCAGAAATTCGTCGTGCAACTATTTTAGCGGCGGTTTCTTCATTTGGATAAACAGTAACAGGAAGTTTTTCGAAGCGGGTTTCTTCAAGTAAATTTAATCTTGCCATGAGAGGGTCAGACTTTTTTAGGTGAGAAACAAATATAAATACAAATTTATTATGCTGGGAAACTTCTCAAAATATATTGGCAGGGAAATTAGTTTGCCGCAAAAAGTACATGAATGTCATTGCAAGTCAATAAGCTGTGATTCTGCTAATTAACTCAATTTTTTTCGGGGTGAATATGAATTTTCAAATTTGGAAATCAGTAGTGTCAAGGGAAATTGTAATATAAAAGATCAAATTCTTTACTCATAATTATTCTCTCTACTTTTCCTTCAGCAGAAAAGTAGCAAAATGCCGCCGCTGCACCTGATGCTATAAAAGTTAATGCTTTGGCCTGGACTGTGCATGCCGCACCAGCTGAGGCGGAGGAAAAAAGTTAACGTAGATTTTGTGCTTAGGCCAAAGCTTATGAACAGTCTGGTTGGTTTAGGTAAAATT
>CAMBFY010000123.1 GCA_945865415.1 Sphingobacterium thalpophilum | reverse complement strand
TCCTCGAGGAAATTACCACAGAGTCTTGGTGCTTACACGATAGGTGTGCTCGTTCAGACAAATTTTGGAGGGGTATTACAGATTGATGGTGCTCCCGTAGGTGAGGAATTGGGAAAGTTCACTTTCAGTGACAAATTACTGAATAATGTAGATGGTTCATGCATGATCATTGTAGCTACTGATGCACCATTGGATTCAAGAAATCTGGAACGTTTAGCAAAGCGTGCTTTCATGGGTATGGCTAAAACAGGTGGGATTGCATCGAATGGAAGTGGTGATTATGTGATCGCTTTTTCTACTGCCGAGGGCTTGCGTGTTCCTCATCAGCCTGCGCAGCCGGTAATTCAATCCGGGTATCTGCACAATGATTTCACTTCGCAATTATTCCTATCGGCTATTGAAGCTACAGAAGAAGCTATTATAAATTCCCTTTTTGCTGCTAAGAGCATCACTGGATTTAATGGGCGTAAGATTGACGCTCTGCCTCTGGATAAAGTAATACCGATCCTTAAAAAATACAATCGATTATAAGATGAGTAAATTATCTGTTTGGGTAAATGATTCGTTGATTCCCTCTGATGAAGCGAACGTGAATATTGCTGATCTCGCAGTTCAAAGAGGTTATGGAATATTTGATTTTTTTAAAACCATTAATGCTAAGCCTATTTTTCTTGAAGACCATTTAGATCGTTTATTTCGGTCTGCAGTTCTGATGCGACTTGAAATTAAGCAAAGCAGGGATGAAATAAGAGAGAGGATCAATAGTCTTATCGAAATTAATAAACTAAATGATTCCGGTATAAAGGTTATTCTTACCGGAGGCTTTTCACCCGATGGATTCAATATCGCCAAGCCAAACCTGATTATTAGTCAGCAAGAGTTTCAAATACCCAAAACGATGCCTGAGAAAGGCATTAGCATTCTTACACATGAATATCAGCGCCAGTTTGCAGATGCTAAAACGCTTGATTATCTCCAGGCTATTTGGCTACAGCCAATATTGAAAGAGAAAATGGCGGATGATGTTTTGTATTATTCAAACGGACTGATTCGTGAGTGCCCCAGGGCAAATATTTTTATTGTCACAAAAGACCATAAGGTACTTACTCCTGAATCTGGGATGCTGAAAGGAGTAACAAGAAAGCAAGTACTTGAAATATCGGCATCTAATTATTTAACAGAGGCCAGGGATATAAGTTTTGAAGAATTTAGAAATGCTAAAGAGGTATTTATTACCAGTACAACCAAAAATATTCTACCTGTTGTTCAGGTAGATGGTCACACTATAGGTGATGGAAAACCGGGAGAAGTGAGCAGGGCTTTAGCTCATGACTACAGCAGGATCGTTTACGGATCCTGAAATTGAATTAATCAGGAAAGAGGCTTGCCCCTTTCCTGATTATTAGATTCTTACTTTTACAATCAATTTCTTGATCACACCATCAGCAATCATTGGTGCATGCACATCTTCGGGAAAGAAAATCACAAATTGATTATCAGTTAACTCGAAAAAAGTGTCAGGGGCATCATTGTAGAATAAAACATCCTTGTCAGCATTGTATTCAGTTTTAATTGATTTGCATGCATTTCGTGGTTTCCATCCCAGTTTTTCTTTACCGCGGATGCAAAGCTGAATATCGATATTCTTGTTATGGCATTCAAATTTGGCGGTGGACTCTTCGATTGTCATGCCTTCTTTTTCTACAACCACATAATTTAAGCCATCGCTTATTTCAAATTTTCCGGCTTCAACATTTTTCAGATCTATTGAATTTAAAAATTCAAATGCTTTTCCAAAAAGTGGATGAAGGGAGGTGTATTTTCCTCCGTTTTCCAACGTATCTATGATCATAATGTGTTTTTTTAAATAATTTAAATTAAAAATCCGCCCGGGTTACAAGCGGATTTCTTTATCAATTTTATGCCTTAACGTTGAACGCGACCTGAACCATCGCCACCAACCAGATCTTTAACCTCTGCTAAAGTTGCATGGTTTAAGTCGCCAGGAATGGTATGCTTAATTGCAGAAGCAGCCACACCAAATTCAGCTGCATCACTCATCTTCATATCTGTAACCAAACCGTAGATAAATCCACTGGCAAATGAGTCGCCGCTACCTACACGATCAACAATTCGAACTTCATATGATTTGGTATGATAAAATTCAGTGCCATCGTAAACAAGTGCTGACCAGCCATTGTCTGACGCACTGTGGCTTTCTCTTAAAGTTGAGGCAATGTATTTGAAACCAAATTTAGCCTTCATTTGCTGGAAAACATCCTTGTATCCATCTAAATTTAATTCACCTTTAGTAACATCCGTACCCTTACTTGTGAAGCCAAGAGTAGTATCGGCATCTTCCTCATTTCCAATGCAAACATCTACATGATGACATAATCTTGTCATTACTTCCCTTGCTTTTTCCTTTGACCATAACTTCTTGCGATAGTTAAGATCAATACTGGTAGTGATCCCTCTTGCTTTTGCAGCTTTTAATGCTGCTTCAGTTAATGCGGCTGCTTTGTCACTTAAAGCAGGGGTAATCCCTGTGGTATGGAACCAGTCTGCACCTTCAAAAATCTTATCAAAATCGAATTCAGATATTTCAACCTCAGAAATAGATGCATCAGCACGGTCATAAACCACTTGTGAAGCACGCATAGATGCTCCTGTTTCCAGAAAATAAATTCCCAGACGTTTGCCACCTCGTGCAATAAATTGAGTGTCTACACCATAGCGGCGTAAATGATTAATCGCAGACTGACCTAAAGGGTTATTAGGGACTTTGGTTACAAAGGTTCCGTTTAATCCGTAATTGCATAATGCTGCAGCTACATTTGCCTCTCCGCCACCATAGGTAACATCAAAACTATCACTCTGTACAAATCTCTTGAAATCGGGAGTCGATAAACGCATCATTATCTCTCCAAGTGTTACGACTTTTTTAGCCATGGCTTAATTCTGTATTTAATTGAAAGAACTTATAAAGATCCAAATTTAGGATAAACAAAAATACATTAATGGGTGATAATTAAAAGTTTTATCCATGCTTAATTCTTCAATTATAAGCAAAAAATTACTTGAATGATTAAATGCTTTGATTTTGGTTTGAGCTTAGCTAGTTATTTAATAATTATCTAATTTAGTGGTTCAGTTTTACTTAATTTATATCACAGATGAGCAAGAAAGAAGAACTCTTGAGATTAATACCCGAGCAGGGTATATTACCTTTATATTTTAATAAAGATAAAGAGACCAGTATTGGTCTTTTAAAAGCATTATATAGTGCAGGTATCAGGGCTGTAGAATACACCAACAGGGGGGAGGCTGCTTTTGCAAATTTCAAGGAGATGAGAAAAGTTGTTGATTCTGAATTAAAGGGTATGTATCTGGGTATTGGAACCATCAAAGATGGAGCTATGGCCCAAACCTTTATTGATGCGGGTGCAGATTATATTATCTGCCCGGGTCTGGTAGAGAGTGTGGCTGAAGTTGCCGACAAACACAATATGTTATGGGCACCGGGTTGCATGACTCCAAGTGAAATAATCAGAGCAGAGACATTAGGTGCTAAAATGATTAAACTATTTCCTGGGAATGTTCTCGGTCCTGGATTTATGTCGGCAATTAAGGAGTTGTTCCCAAACCTTAAATTTATGCCAACAGGCGGGGTAGATCTAGATCGTGCAAACATCGAAGGATGGTTTAAAGCAGGAGTTTGTGCTGTTGGAATGGGTAGTAAACTGGTGAGCAAAGATGTTATGGAGAATAAAAAATACGATGAGCTAATAGCTTCAACTAAATCAGTTTTAGAGATCATCAAACTGATAAGAGCTTAACCTTTTGCTTATAACAAGAGCCGGCAGGAACATTTCTGCCGGCTTTTTTGTTTTACAATAAATCATTGAGCGGTTTAAAGCTTTTATTTTTGTTGAAATCTAAATGATTAATTGGCAAATTAGATTTATCACTATTGTATCATTTTTCCTTCAATCGGTATTTAAAGCCTCTTATTTTCTATTTTTATAACTCCTGTAGCTTGTCTGAACGTATATTGAAAATCGTTCAGTTGCTTTGTGAAAATGATCAGGACCTAAGAGGAATGTTCAGACTGTTGTATTTATCTTTTTTGATTTTTTCCTTCTGGATACTTTCAGGTTCAAGAGTTATTGCCCAAAGTACCTCGAATGAAGGAACTGATTTTTGGGCCGTTTTTCCAACACATATTCCTGCTAATTTCAATGGAATTAGACCATTAGCAAGATATTCTATTTTCATTACAGGCAGACAGGCTTCTTCTGGAACAGTTACCGTTGGAAGGTCAGTCCAGCGCTTTAATTTGACCGCCGGAAATACAGTAATCGAGGTTCCTATTAATCGTGCTGATGCATACATAGGTGAAGCTGAGGCGGGTAGAGTACTAACGAACAGAGCAATCAGAGTTCAGGTTGATCAGGGACAACCCAAAGTAGTTGTTTATGGACATATTTTTGCTGGTGCCCGTTCAGCTGCATCATTGATACTTCCCAAAGAGGCACTTGGTCAGCAGTATTACAGCATGAATTATGAGAGTGGTAATACACGGGATGAAGGTCAAAACTATATTGTACTAATCGCTAGTGAGCCGAATACAAAGATTTTTATCAGGCTAAATGGAAATGATCTAATCCCGGGAGGAGTTACACTAGCTAATCCTGGGGATGTATATCAATATCTTTCTAATGTTGATCTTACCGGCGCAAACGTTTTTGTTGATCCGCAAACTTCAGGTTGTAAACAGTTTGCCATGTTCTCAGGTACCACCAATTCTGCAATTATTGCTCCTTCCGGATGTATCGGAACTATTTCATCAGATCCATTATATCAGCAGAATTATCCTATTGAAAGTTGGGGTAAGACTTATGGATATATTCCGTTTAGTTCAAGAAGTCCCGGAGGTGCTAATGTGAGAACCAGGGGTAATTATGTTCGTATATTGGCTAAAGAGAATGGTACAAGGGTTAATTTTAATGGAGCACAAGTTGCAAATCTCAATGCCGGTCAATATTATCAGACTCCTGCCCCGGTCAATGAGCCTGCCTATATTTCAGCGAATAATGCGATTGCGGTTGCCCAGTATTCTTTAACTCAGGCTTGTGCAGGTACAGGATTTAGTGACCCTGATATGGTGATTCTGAATCCGATAGAATATAACATCAAAAACATCACTGTATATTCTTCTAACAGGGAAAATATCAGTGAGAATTACGTGAACATCCTCATAAAAACTTCTGCATCTGCATCTTTCAGAATCAACGGACAAGCTCCCGGTGGCACTTTTACTGTTTTGAGAAGTGACCCTGACTATTCTTATATGCAGCTTAACCTCAATCAATATCGAACTCAAATTTTTAATTTGTCTGCTTCTGATGGTTTTAATGCAATCGCTTATGGTTTTGGAGATTTTGAATCCTATGCTTATTCAGCTGGTACAAATTTGGCCTCAAGCCAGTTTGTAAGAGCAATTAATAAATTCACCCTGGAGGAAATCAGCAGTGCCTGTACAAGACAAGACCTTGATTTCAGGCTTACTTTAACAGCACCTGCAACTAGTTTAACCTGGCAACTTGATGTCAATGAGCCTTTAGTGCTACAAACCAATCCGGTAGCTGTTCAAGTTGTGCGAAATGGTATTACATTTTATGAATATTTATTTCCAAGAAATTTGGGTTACAATCAACCAGGTCAGAAGTCCATCAAAATAGTAGCAAAATATGCTACACTTGCCGGATGTAATCTTGACGAACAGAAGATTGATTATCAGTTTGATGTATTTGATCCTCCGGAAGCCTTGTTTTCAAACACAAATAACTTCTGTTCGAGTAGTGAAATCAGCTTTACGGATTTGAGTAAAGACAAGGGTAATCCAATTAGCTCCTGGGAATGGAATTTCGGTGATGGGAATACCTCGGTTGATCAAAATCCAAAACATATTTTTGCGAACCCGGGAAGTTATACGGTTACTTTAAAAGTCAAAAATTCGACAAGTTGTAATGCAATAGAGTTTACCCGAAATTTAGTTATCAGGGCAAGTCCGGTTGCGAATTTTTCAAGCTCAAGTCCCGGTTGTGAGAATGCAGCTATAGTATTTACGGATCTTTCCAGAGCAGTTCAAGGAAATATTGTAAAATGGGAATGGGATTTTGGAGATGGAGTAAAAGCAGAAAAAACTGTTTCTACTCCAATTACCCATCAATATACTTCTGGAGGGCAGTTTAGAGTAAGTCTGAAGGTTATAAATGAGTTCGGCTGTGAGAATATCCTGAATCGCGAATTAGCTGTGACCACCCCATTTTTGGAAGCAGGAAAGGATACTGTCGTCCTCCGTGGGGGGTCAGTACGCCTTAATATTCGGGCTAGTGGAACAAATTTAAGATATAAATGGACACCATCCATCGGTCTCGATCGTGATGACGTCAGAAATCCAATTGCAACTCCAGTAAATGACATCTCGTATTCTGTAACAATCAGTTCTGATGAAGGTTGTGTTTTACGGGATGATATTCAGGTTAGAGTCCTTGAAATGCCTCTCATTCCTAATACGTTCACACCAAATGGAGATGGCATTAATGATGTTTGGAAAATTGAATACCTGGATAGTTATCCTGGAGTTAATGTCAATATTTATAATCGTTTTGGAATTAGAGTGTTTGGATCAATTGGATACTTGAAACCCTGGGATGGTAATTTGAATGGTCAAATGCTCCCGGTTGGTACTTATTATTATGTTATTAATCCCCGCATCGGATTACCGGTATTCAAGGGATGGGTTACAATGATAAGATAAGCTTTGTTTTTTGATCTAAATTTAGGATCAGACATTAGCTTATTTAAATAAATATTTACAGCAATGAATAAACACAATGAAAAGGATTTTTTAACTTGTCCAAATTATGAGCTATGAGTTTTTTGCATGGTATTCAGGTTTTCATTTGTCTTAATGTTCAGCTTAATGCTCATAATACAAATTTAATGAAGAGAATCACTGCATTTTTAATTTTCATATTGATATCTCAGTTTGGTTTTGCACAGCAAAAGCCACAGTATACCCAGTATGTGATGAATAATTTCATTTTAAATCCTGCCATTGCAGGTATTGAAAATTATGTCGACTTAAAAGCGGGTTATCGTGCTCAGTGGCAAGGCCTTGACGGAGCTCCCGTCACATCTTATATCTCCATTCATGCACCAATAGGTAAGAATTTTTTGTACGGAACATCCACTTCAGTACCTCAGGGTGGCGGAAATAATCCCAATAACAGAAGTTATCTTCAGAATTATATGGCCTCTGAACCTCATCATGGTGTTGGTTTTACTGCGGTCTCTGATAAGGCTGGGCCGATTTCCAGGACTGATGTGAATTTGAATTATGCTTATCATATTGGGATTACTGAACAATTGAATGTTTCCGTCGGACTTGCGGCCGGGATATCGAAGATATATCTCGATCGTTCTGGCCTCGTGCTTGAAAATCCAAGTGATCAGGCAATTGGAAATGGTAATTTTGATAATTTTAAGCCGGATATGAGTGCAGGAATCTGGCTTTACGGTCCAAGATTTTTTGCCGGTGCTTCTGCCCAGCAATTACTAAGAAGTCCGATAGGGTTTAGTGATGATCCGGTAGCGTATGATCAGGGAAGAAAAGTGCCGCACATTTTCGCGACTGCTGGTTATAAAGTTTATCTGGGAGATGATTTTGCTGCCATTCCTTCTGCCTTATTAAAAATTGTGGAACCGGTGCCAGCTTCTGTAGATGTAAACTTAAAATTGGCTTACAAAGATCGTTTTTGGCTGGGCGGCAGTTATCGAAAAGATGATGCATTCGCCGGGATGGCAGGTTTTAATGTAGGCTCCTTTATGAATATTGGGTATTCTTACGATCTTACAACTTCAGGCTTGAACACGGTCAGTAATGGCTCGCACGAAATCATTCTTGGAATATTTTTGAATAACAGGTACAAGGTGAGCTGCCCTCAAAAAAGTTGGTAACGGACAATTGAGAGTGGAGAATGTTCCTAATCTCAATACTCAATACTCAGTACTCAATACTTCATTAAAGCTCCTTCCTCAACCTTGCAACCGGAATATTCATTGCTTCACGATATTTTGCAACGGTTCTTCTTGCGATGTTATAACCCTTTTCTTTGAGAATTTCAGTTAATTTCTCATCTGCAAGCGGGTGATGTTTATCTTCTTTACCAATGCACT
>CAMBFY010000122.1 GCA_945865415.1 Sphingobacterium thalpophilum | reverse complement strand
TTTTATTGCAGATGCTAACATCATGAAGTATGCCAAAGACAAGGCTTTTGATTTAATTTGTATAAGCAGAAGGGGAGAAGGTAAAATGAAAAAGATCTTTGGTACCAATACATCGAATCTGATTCTCCAGTCGGAGGTGCCTGTAATTGCAGTTCCCAATACCTACCGGCAGACTAAAATCAAATCTTTTTTATACGCCAGCGATCTTTCAAACCTCGAAAATGAGATGAAAAAGGTGGTTGACTTTGCCAGCCCTTTTGGAGCACAAATTGAAATTCTACATCTCAACTATCCATCAGATATCGTCTTTAATGCGAATGTAATTGAGAATGTCATACATAAATTTCCTAAATCAGACATTAAATACAGTCTTGAGAATATCAATTTGCTTTATAATCTGGTTGTAAACCTGCAAGGCTTAATCAAAAAGCATAAACCTTCTGTTTTGGTTATGTTTACCGATCAAAAGCAAGGATTTTTCCAGAAGCTGTTTCTTTCAAGCAGTACCGCAGAATATTCATTAAATTCCTCAGTGCCAGTCCTTGTTTATCCGAAAAAATAAAATTCCTTTGGATTGATTTGAAACTGATTTATAATGCTGAATTAATGTTTTTTTTATAAATTAACAGAATAATCCATATGCTTTTTTTTGGCTAAAATAATATTACGATGAAAAATAATCTGTTGAGGATGCTTGCCATCATTGGCTCTGGCATTTTATTTTTAAGTTTTCATAATTATCTTTCAGATCCTGGTCAAAGCGACTGGCCTGAATACTTAGGTGGGGCAGACAGGAACCATTATTCACCCTTAGCGAATATAAATACAGCGAATATAAAATCCCTTAAACCAGTTTGGGAATTCCACACCGGGGATTCTGGTCAGGTACAATGTAATCCTATCATTATTGATAACCGCTTATATGCAGTAACAGCATCGAACCATTTGTTTGCACTTAACGCGGCAACCGGACAGGAATTATGGCGATTTGTACCAGAGAGTAAGGCAGCTGCCAATGTTAACAGGGGTGTGGCTTATTGGTCGAAAGGAAAGGACAAACGAATCATGTACACCTATTTAACCTGGCTTTATGCTATTGATGCCTTAACGGGAAAACCAATACTTTCATTTGGGGATAGAGGCAGAGTAAGTTTACGCAGTGGTCTGGGAAAGGAATCTGAATCAAAATTTGTTTCCTCCACAACGCCAGGAACAATTTACGGGGATCTGATCATGATGCCTTTGAGGCTTGGTGAAGGTACTGGTTCCGCACCTGGATTTATCCAGGCATTTAATGTAAAAACTGGCAAACTGGCTTGGGTATTTAAAACTATTCCTCATCCTGGTGAACCCGGATATGAAACCTGGCCGGCCGATGCCTATAAAAATCCGTCAATCGGAGCAGCCAATAATTGGTCTGGAATGTCTGTTGATCGAAAGCGTGGAATTCTATATGTGCCCACCGGATCGGCTTCATTTGATTTTTATGGAGGAAACCGCGAAGGCAAAAATCTTTATGCTAATTCATTGATTGCCCTAAATGCTAAAACAGGAGAATATATCTGGCATTTTCAGACTGTTCATCATGATGTATGGGACAGGGATCTTCCTGCGCCACCTAATCTGCTCACGATCAACCGAAATGGTAAAAGTATTGATGTTGTTGCCCAGGGGACCAAATCAGGCTACATTTTTGTTTTCGACAGGGTAACAGGAGAACCGATTTTCCCAATAGATGAAGTTCCGGTTCCTCAATCTACCTTGCCCGGAGAAAAAACCTGGCCTACACAGCCAATACCACGAATGCCAAAACCTTTTGCCAGGCAAACACTCAGTGAAGATGAGATTACCCCCTTTTCAGGAAAAAGGGATTCTCTTTTAACGATTTTCAGACAGGCAAAGCTGGGTGCTTTTGAACCACTGGATTTTCGGCAAACGCTCATTTTTCCCGGACCTGATGGAGCAGCAGAGTGGGGTGGGGCCGCGGTGGATAAAGAAGGTATTATGTATGTTAACTCCAATGAAATGGCCTGGTTATTTAGTCTCAGCCCTAAAACTGAAGCAAAAGCCAAAGCGCTGAGTAATGGTAAATCCTTGTATCTTAATCATTGTCAGTCATGTCATAAGTCTGATTTTTCCGGTAATCCACAAAGTGGTTATCCTGCTTTGATTGGGATCCGGGAGCGGTTGGGACGCACGATAACAACAAGTCTAATTACCAACGGGAAAGGTATGATGCCTGGATTTAGTCAGATCAGTGATGCGGATAAGCAATCAATTGTATCCTATATTTTTGGTGAAGAGAAGGAAGAGGTAACTGCTGTGGTAAAGGATGAATACCCAGACGTTCCTTACCGCTTTAATGGATACAATAAGTTTTTGGATGAAAAGGGCTATCCGGCTATTAGTCCGCCCTGGGGAACACTTCATGCAATTGACCTGAATACAGGTGAACAGGTTTGGAAGATTCCTTTGGGTGAAATAAAGGAATTAAGTAAAAAAGGTATTCCAGTTACGGGAACCGAAAATTATGGTGGACCGCTGGTAACAGCAGGAGGCTTATTGTTTATTGCTGCCACTAAAGACAATACGTTCAGGGCATTCGATAAAAAATCAGGTAAATTGCTTTGGGAGTACCCCTTGCCGGCTTCGGGTTTTGCCACGCCTTCAACTTATATGGTGAATGGCAAACAATATATAGTTATAGCATGTGGTGGAACCAAGTTGGGAATGAATAAGGGCGACAGCTACGTGGCTTTTGCTTTGGATTAACTCATTTGATAAAAAATTGAGGATTGAGAGCATTCTCAACTCTCAATTAATCATATCCCTACTTAGTTTAAATTTATTCCCGATATGTAGCCGGAAGTGACCAAGATTACTGATTTGAGTTTGGAGCACCTGAAGGGTCTAATATCAGTATCGGGATAGGTTTTTTATAGGTCAATAAAGGCAATTTTCAAAAGAAACAGGGAGCATGAAGAGCAATTTACAGGCAATAACTTTGGTGATAGTGGAACCTGTATTGCAGGCTCAATTTCTGTAATAACCGATGTGGATGCCTTTACGCCTTGTATGGCTAAAATGGCAAAATCAGGTGGGGATTCTGCTTCAGCAAGCAATACAATTTTAATTGCCAGGCTTTCCGATACTTTGGTAAAGGTTATGATTGTGATTGTTTTGGGAAATGTTGAGTTGCGTAAAACTGCGTTTTTTGCATTTTACAAGATATTTTTTACAGGATCAGACTATTCCTTATTTTTTAGAAATTTTTAATCTTGTTCAGAAACATAACCTATTTTTTACAGACTTAAGTCCGATTAAACCAATTTATTAGCTAATTTGCTCTTGGCATATAAGCCTCAATCCATTATGAAGAGAATTTTTTTAACATCCGTTTTATTTTTAGGTATGGCTTTCTCAAGCTTTGCTCAAACTGCCCCTGCTGCTATGACACTTACTACAAATGCATTTGCAGACGGAACAATTATACCCGTGAAATATAGTCAGGCAGCTCCCGGTGCAGCTCCCGGTGAAGGAACATCCCCCGCATTATCCTGGGGCAATATACCAGCAGGTACAAAAAGCTTGTTATTACACATGCATGATCTTGATTTTGTACGTAATAAAACAATAGATGATCAGGTTCATTGGCTGGTATGGAATATTCCGGCAAACTCCACAGGCTTAGCTGAAGGACTTCTCAGAGGAGCGAAATTGCCCGATGGGAGTTATCAAATAAGCGTAACCGGTCCGGTTTACCGCGGACCCGGAGCCGCTGCAAGTGGTCCTCTTCATCATTATATGTTCGAAATTTTTGCTCTTGATATCGCGCTGGATTTTCCGGCAGTAAATAATGATCCTTTCGAGACCAGAGCTAAAGTGATGCAAACAATTCAAGGACATATTCTTGGTAAGGCTGTTATGGGTGGTTTGTTCAAAAGACCTCAATAAAAGAATTAATTCTTGTTTTCCTTTAGTGATTTTTTAATTCATGCTGTACTCGCAGCTCGCAATGAAAACACTACACTCACCATGAAAAACGAATGTCATTGCGAGGAGGTACGACGAAGTAATCTTATGAGTTTGGAGATAATAGTAAGGAGATTGCTTCGCTATACTCGCAATGACATAACGCTGTTCTCGCAATGACATAACGCTGTTCTCGCAATGACATAAAGCTGTACTCGCAATGAAAACACTACACTCACCATGAAAAACGAATGTCATTGCGAGGAGGTACGACGAAGCAATCGTATGAGTTTGGTAAGAAAAGACTAAGGCCACTGCCAATACTATACCCTTTGCTCATGCTGTATTCCTTGATCTTATTATATTAATTACGTGTAATAAAGACAAAATGCCCTGAAATAAAACCAACCTGATTTAGTATTATTGTAATGTAATCCTCAGGCCGTTCCGGCTTTTAGTCAGAAATTAGTTTTTCCTGACTAAGGGAAATACACATCAAGCGGTACATAATAATGCAGGAATATGGCAAAGAATAAATATTTTTTCCCTTTCATCATGGTTACCTCCCTTTTTTTTATGTGGGGTTTTGTTCATAATCTGGATCCTATACTTATTCCTCATTTAAAAAAATCTTTTAGCCTGAACATTTTGCAATCCTCATTGGTAGATTCTGCTGTTTTTATAGCTTATCTATTGGTTGCAATTCCGGCAGGTATACTGATGAAAAAGTATGGTTATAAGACGGGTATTTTATCCGGACTGGTCTTATTTGCAATAGGTTCTTTCTTGTTTATTCCGGCTGCAAATACGCAGCAATATTCATTTTTTCTCGGTGCATTGTTCATCATTTCCTGTGGATTGACAATACTTGAAACAGCAGCAAATCCCTATGTTTCTTTACTGGGTGATCCTGAAACAGCTACCAGCAGACTTAATTTTGCGCAGTCATTCAACGGACTGGCGGCAACCCTTGCACCGATTATCGGCGCAAGATTTATTTTAACAAAAGGCTATAGTGATGAGGAATTAAATTCCATGACCGAAAGCGCTAGGCAGATTGCTCTGGCATCGGAAGCCTCTACCGTTAAAGCCCCATATTTTATTCTGGGAAGTTTGATCCTTCTCATTGCTATTATTTTTTATTTCTTAAGACTCCCTGAAGTTGAAGATAAAGACGAGAGTAAAAGTCTCAATGTATTTAGGGCATTCCGGCACAGGCACTTAACCTGGGCTGTTATAGCTCAGTTTTTTTACGTGGGTGCTCAGGTATGTATTTTCAGCTTTTTTATCTTGTATGCCGTAGAAGTTTCAGGTATTGACAATGTTCTGGCGGCGGATTATCTGGGTTGGGGTTGCGGACTCGCGTTTATGGTCGGGCGGTTTTTTGGTGTGTTTTTAATGAGATTTATTGCCTCTGAACGCTTACTGGCAATTTATTCTTTAATCTGTATTATACTTTGCATTTTGGCGACATTCAGTCATGGATTTATAGCTATTTATGCTGTCATTGGAATTACATTTTTCATGTCTATCATGTTTCCGACAATTTTTTCATTGGGCATTAAAGGTCTGGGAAGTGATACGCAATATGGTAGTAGCTTAATTGTAATGGCTATTTTTGGTGGTGCTGTTCTGCCATTACTTTTTGGATATATTTCAGATCTGACCGGGAAAGTTCAATACGGTCAGATAGTGAGTTTACTATGTTTTTGCGTGATTTTAGCTTTTGCAATAAAGGGTTATAAGGTAGTAAAGCCTCAAAAAGAATAGTATGAACAGATATTGCCTGGCAGTTGATTTAAAAGAAGATCCAAAACTCATTGCAGAGTATGAGTTATGGCACACAAAAGTTTGGCCTGAAATTATTGAGAGTATAAAAACTTCAGGAATTGAGGATATGACAATCTATCGTTATTCAAACCGTCTGTTTATGATTATGGAGGTTAATGACGATTTTAGTTTTGAAAAAAAGGCCGCTTCAGATCATTCAAATGCTAAAGTTCAGGAATGGGAGGAGTTAATGTGGAATTTTCAACAAGCTATTCCGGGTGTCAAAACTGGCGAAAAGTGGGTATTAATGGATAAAATATTTCAATTATAGTATCAAATGAACAGTATTATTAAAGAGGGTACAAAGCATAAATTTTTGCAGATTCATCCCAAAGATAATGTGTTGGTTGCCTTACAGAATCTTAATCAGGGTGAACAAATAGATTTTGGAGCTGGGAGGCTTGTTCTCAGCACTGCAGTAGAATCCAAACATAAGTTTACAATTGAAGCCTTAAAAAAGGGAGATAAAGTTATAATGTATGGTGTTTTAGTTGGCCTAGCCAATCAGAATATTGATCAGGGAGCCGCCATCACAGTACATAATGTGGATCATGCATCAGCTGATTATGTTTTGGGCGCTCGTAATATTCAATGGGAGATGCCCGATACCTCCGCTTTTGTCGGGAAAACATTTAATGGATTTTACCGATCAGATGGTTCAGTAGGAACCCGTAATTATTGGTTGGTTATCCCATTGGTTTTTTGCGAAAATCGAAATGTGAATGTGTTAAAAGAAGCCCTGGATGAAAAACTGGGTTATAAAAAGGTAAAGAGCTATGAAAATGAGGTTGAAAGTCTGATTGCTTTATACAAAACAGGAAAATCAACCGAAGAGATTCTTAATGCCGACCTGGTGGCAACACCAAATGAAGCTAAAAGAACACGTTTATTCCCAAATGTTGATGGAGTAAAATTCATAACTCATGATATGGGCTGCGGAGGTATCAGACTGGATGCGGATAGTTTATGCGGACTTATTGCAGGATATATTACCCATCCTAATGTTGCCGGTGCTACAATTCTAAGTTTGGGTTGCCAGCATTCCGAGGTCAGCACTTTGCAAAAAGAGATCAGAAAGCGTGATCCTGAATTCAGTAAACCGCTGGCAGTTCTTGAGCAGCAGGCTCTGGGTACCGAAACTAATCTGATGCAGGAGGCCTTAAAAAGAACATTTGCTGGTCTTGTGGAGGCAAATAAAGAAGAACGGAAACCTGCACCAATCTCCAAAATATGCATTGGGCTGGAATGTGGGGGTTCTGATGGGTTTTCCGGTATTTCTGCCAATCCAGCACTTGGATATGTTTCAGACATCCTGGTTTCATTAGGTGGATCTGTTGTGCTGTCAGAATTTCCGGAGCTTTGCGGGGTAGAGCAAGAGTTGAGTGATCGTTGTGTGGATGAAGAAACCGCTACCCGTTTTATGGATCTGATGACTACTTATAATGCACGTGCAGTTGCCAATGGGTCAGGTTTTTATGCAAATCCATCTCCGGGAAACATCCGTGACGGATTGATTACCGACGCTATGAAATCTGCGGGTGCAGCTAAAAAAGGGGGCTCCTCACCGGTTACAGCCGTTCTTGATTATCCTGAGAAAGTTAAATCGTCGGGACTAAACCTGCTTTGTACTCCGGGAAGTGATGTAGAAAGCACTACCGCTGAAGTGGCCGCAGGTGCTAATATCGTTTTATTTACAACGGGTTTAGGCACACCAACCGGAAATCCGGTTACTCCTGTGATTAAGTTGAGTACAAACACAAAAACATTTCAGAAAATGCCTGATATTATCGATATTAACTGCGGAACAATCATAGATGGTTCTGAGACCATACCAGAGAATGCACATCGCATATTAGACTATGTCATTAGCGTTGCCAGCGGTGAAGAACAGCCCAAAGCCATGCAATTGGGTCAGGACGATTTTATCCCATGGAAGCGTGGTGTCTCATTATAATGTTATCAAAATTTAAAATTATATGTTCAGCTTAAAAGGAAAAACAGCAGTAATTACAGGCGGTGGAAGTGGTATCGGAAAAGGTATTGCAATGGTTTTTGCGGCGCAGGGTGCCATCGTAAAAATCGTGGAATTGAATCAGGATGCAGGTCTTGCAGTGGTTAAGGAAATCACCGACCAAGGAGGGATAGCTTCCGCACATGGTTGTGATGTATCCAAACAAGCCGATGTACTCTCTCTCTTTAACAGCATAGGGCAGATTGATATTCTGGTTAATAATGCGGGTATTGCCCATGTTGGAAGAGCCGACACGACTTCAGAAGCGGATATGGACCGAATCTATAATGTCAATGTCAAAGGGGCATATAACTGTCTTTTTTCTGCAATACCTTTAATGAAGAAAAGTGGTGGCGGTGTAATTCTCAACCTTGCATCTATCGTGGCTATTGTAGGTGTTGCAGATCGCTTCGCCTATTCTATGAGTAAAGGTGCAGTTTATGCCATGACTCTTTCTGTGGCTAAAGATTACCTTGCTGATAATATTCGTTGCAATAGTAT
>CAMBFY010000121.1 GCA_945865415.1 Sphingobacterium thalpophilum | reverse complement strand
CTCCCCATCGCTGGAAGTGATGGATGCAGTTCCAAATTTTAGTACGAGTATGGGTTTTGCCAATGTAAATGTTGTGTGAAGCGAATTTAAGAAAATTGTAGATTTTACCTTGTAAGTATTGTGATATAGGATTTGCACGAAAGGGAACAGGTCATCGCGTGTGTTGCAATTTGTCATTGAGAGCGTAGCGCTTTGTCATTGCGAGCGTAGCGCTTTGTCATTGCGAGTGTAGCGAAGCAATCCACACACTATTACTACTAAACTTCATAAGATTGCTTCGTCGTGCATCCTCGCAATGACAAACGTTATGGAACGCAGCCGGTTGTCATTGCGAGCGTAGCGAAGCAATCCACACACTATTACTACTAAACTTCATAAGATTGCTTCGTCGTGCCTCCTCGCAATGACAAACGTTATAGAACGCAGCCTGTTGTCATTGCGAGCGTAGCGAAGCAATCCCCTCGCTATTACTGTTAAACTTCATAAGATTGCTTCGTCGTGCCTCCTCGCAATGACAATAATATTCTCTAATATAAACGGGGGATTTGCCCCTTTGCTTGATGCCACCCATGCCCCCAAAAGGCAGGCAAATTCAAGAGTATCCTTCAATGGCTTTTCTCTGCTGTAATTATGGATAAATCCGGCAAGAAAAGCATCCCCGGCCCCAACTGTATCCTGAATCTTAACTGGAAATCCAGTCTGATAAAGTTGTTCATCTGCTGTCTTCAGAAATGCACCTTCAGACCCCAGGGTTATACAAAGCATTTTGAGTGAATATTTTTTGAAAACCAGATCTGCTGCCCGTTTCAAATCCTTAGATTCCAATCCATTCCATGCCGAAATTTGAAAAAGTTCCTCATGATTCATTTTAACCAGATCTGATTTCTTGAGTAATTTTTCAATAACAGACTGATCAATAAAAGGAGCACGGACATTAACATCAAAGACCTTGAATGCTTCTGTATCTAATAAAGAAATCAGCGTTTCAAAGGAGGTGTTATTCCGGCAGGAAAGACTTCCATAGACCAGAATATCAAATTCCAGAAGTGCCTCAGGTTTTTCAATATAGTCCCATGCAGAGGGAAAAACGATTTCATAAGTGGCATCTTTAGATTCTGAGAGATGCACATTGACTGCCCCTGTAGGATAATTAATTTGCTGAACAAATTCTTTAGAAAGCCCATTTTCATTCAGGTATTCAAGCAGATTTTCTCCCAATTCATCCTTACCACAACTACTCAGGATAAAGACATCAGATCCCAGTTTCTTTAATCCGATAGCTACATTCATTGGCGCTCCGCCAGGAACAGCTCCATCGGGAAAAATATCCCATAACATCTCGCCAAAACATAGGATTTTGTTTTTCATTCAAGTATTTGGTGCACTTAGTTTCAAACGAATAAAATATATGCTTGAAAAACTGATTAAATTAATATTGAATATAGGAGATATTCTTTAAAATTTAGGGTGTATGTTTTGTTGAGTGCCTGACTGCCGGAATGACATCAAAACTAATTGGTGAATTGTATGTTAAAATTTTATACCGCTCATAGCCGCGGAGGCCTATTTACTTTTTTCGGTATTAGTTTTTATTTTCAAAGGCCCTCAAGCTGCTTCGCGGTTTCCATGATGCAAAAGTAACCAATGCCGAACCGCCCTTGCGGTGAGACCACGAAGGCCTATAAAAAACAATAATAAGAACTGAGTAAAATCAGGACTGACCCCTCCCAAAGGTCGGGGCAGGCTACGCTCCCACCACCAGAGGCCATACACCCTGCCCGCCGTTTTGTTCTCCCCCCGCTCGGAAAATCCTGCTTCATTTAAAATTAAATTCTCCATATCGAGATTCGAAGATTACTAAGATTAACGTTGGTGGTTTAGGAATGTTCATCCATCAACGGCTGCGTACAGGGCTATGAAAGTCAGTGCGATGGCAATTTTGTATTTACCGCCCTGTCCAATGCCGCAAAAAAAGTATATGATTGTCATTGCAAGGCGATACGCCAAGAATCCTGCTAATTACTCTCAATATTTTCATTAGGCGCCACGCTAGCAGCCCCCATTAATAAGCTTTCTTCCGCATTGGCTGGTGCGGCAACTACTAGCCAGGCCTAAGTAGAACCCTTCAAAGAATCAGGCGCAGCGGCGGCTTTTTGTTTCTTTTCAGCTGAAGGAAAAGAAAAGAGATAAATATTGAGTTAGGAATGTGATCATTATTACTGTAACTTCAATTTTTTCTGGACAATATTGTATGCAATATCAATAAATCAAAGTCACCACTCCAGATACCACCTGCTTACCCGACCTAACTGATATTTTATAATAATAAGTCCCCTGCGGAAGTTTCGAACCCTGATGATTCCCGTCCCAGGGTGTAGTATATCCGCTACTGTTAAAAACCAGTTGCCCAAATCGGTTATAAACCTGCACCATAGCCGTTCTATCCGATTCTAATCCGGGAAGGACCCAATGATCATTAATTCCATCTCCATTTGGAGTGAATGAATTTGAACCCACACTGAAAAATTCCGGGAAAATTGTAAACTCCCTGGAAATACTGACCGGATTATAGTTCGCATCTCCAGTTTGAATGGCTTCAATCTTAACTGTTCCGGACTTAATAATATCCACCTGATTGGTATTGACGATCGCTGCAATTGAAAGATCACTACTGATAAAACTGATAGCCAATCCAGAACTTGAACTTGCAATAAGCGGAAAGTCAGGCTCTGACTCCGTCTTATTCGGTATCGGTTCGAAAGTCAAAATTTGATCAGCCTTACTGATCTGTAAAACTCCGGGCTGATAGCTGATCGTATAATTTGCAGCCGAAGCGGCACTAGCTGTAATGGGATAAGTTCCCGGAGGAGCGGTCAGCGTAGCCGTAGTACTCACACTGGCTTTAGTCAACAAAGCCGCATCCGTATCTCCCTTAACAAAACCTGTGTATTCCACCGTAAGTTCCGGATTTGCAATTCCATACACCCTGCTTTGATCCTTTGCTTTTATAATTAAAGCTTTAGGATTAACCTTTAAGGTTTGCGTTGCAGTAATACTGGTGTTTGAAGCCTGAGAAGCAGTAATCTGAACCGAACCAGCACCGTTCATTCTAATCTGTCCGCTTGCACTTATCGCCGCAACCTTAGGATCGGAACTGCTGAATACAAAGACTTCTCCTGTAGTGGGACCAAAAACTGCCGGCGTAAAATCATCATCTCCATAGGTTTTTTCGGGGATTGCCGGGAAAGTAAGCGACTGTTGTGTACCCGGTGCAACAACCAGCAGATTAAAATTTGCTGAATTGGAACAACCCTTATCATTAGTCAGCGAATAGGTAATGACAACCGATCCTACCGAAATCCCGCTTACCTGTCCGTTTGCCGGATTCACTGTAGCTCTTGCAGGCGCACTGCTGGTCCATACTCCTGAAGATGAGCCAGTTGAAGTGGATAGCGTTGTAGTCGATCCCACAGCCACCGACCCCGAACCTGTAATGGGCGAGATTTTAGGAGGCTCAGGAATAACCAGAGTAAAGATTGTACCTGAACTTTTTAATCCGCTGCTGCTATTATTCACCGTCAAAATCCCATTATAAACTCCATCCGCTAGACTAGCAGGCATGTTTACCTCAAAAGAACCGGCAGGAAGTGCCTGATCAATCACATTCACCAAACCGGCATCAAGGCCTTTCTGATCCCAGTTAATACTGTATAAATTAGAGTTCCCTTCCGTTTTATCATAAGAGAACGTAGTTTTGAGAACCCCTTTGCAAAATTCAGAACTGTAATTCTTAAGTGAGATTGAAATTTGCGGACCAGGTGCAAAAATCCAGGCAGCACCCATCCCGTTATTATCCTGATTCCCACCGATTATTGCCGTTGAACCATCGGCGCTTAATGCCCCGGACAAGCCTTGATTTGCTACCCCTATATTTCCAGTTCCTGTTAATTTCGGACCTCTTTGTGTCCATGCATTATCCGTCCAGGTAAATACCCATGCAGCGCCATTGGTCCAGTTATCTAACCTTGCACCAATTAATACCGTATTACCATCAGCACTCATGGCAACCGACGATCCTTGGGCAGCATCATCAGAACTCACTGTACCTGCTATTTTATTGCCCTTTAAAACCCATTCGGAGGCATTCTTTTGAAAAACCCAGGCGGCACCACGGGCATTATCGGCAACCGAAGCACCAATAATCGCATGGCTTCCATTTGCATTCAGAGCCACCGATACACCCTGCCATTTCGTACCAGGATAGGAACTAACATCCAGCTTTTTGGCCTGCCTGTCCCATACTGAACCCGTCCTGAAGTAAAGAAAGGCTGCGCCCTGCTGATTATTATCAAGCGGTGCACCTACAATTGCTGTATTCCCATCAGCACTGATTGCTACGGAAATGCCCTGTCCACCTGTCGGACTGCTTTCATCAAACAATTTCTCACCCTGCTGCGTCCAAATATCATTCTTGCGGCTAAAGATCCATGCAGCACCGCGGGGATGAGTATCATAAGGTCCGCCCATGATGATGGTATTTCCATCCGCACTCATCCCCACCGAAAAACCCATATTGACAGGCAGAATAAAGTCGTCATATCCGGTACCGACCAATTTTGCACCCTGCTGCGTCCATACACTGCCATTTCGGGTAAAAATCCAGGCGGCACCTCTACCCCCATTATCAAGATATCCACCAATGATCACTGTATTGCCATCGGCGCTGATTCCCACAGATCTGCCCTGCTGCGCACGACCAACACTACCACTTCCGACAAGTTTGGAACCCTGTTGCGACCATGCATTACCATTTCTGACATATATCCATGCGGCACCCTGCTGGGTATTATCATTCGGAGCACCTACAATCGCCGTATTCCCGTCGGCACTGATGGCAACCGACCTTCCTGCTTCAGCAAGGCCATTATTACCTGTTTCAACCAGTTTATTGCCTTGCTGTGTGGCGGGAAATGGAGTAGTGCTGACAGTAAAGTTGTCTGAACTACTCGCCGTTGAAGAACCTGAAGTCACAGATACAGGTCCGCTCGTAGATTCAGGCATAACATAAGCTGTCAGTGTAGTTGCTGAAAGAGAAATGATCAGCGCCGCTTTTCCGCCAATGCTGACTGAGGTCACTTTATCAAGAGCAGTACCCTGTATGTTTACCAAAGTTCCCGGTGCGCCGGATTTTGGAGAAAAGGAGCTGATAGCCGGAGCCTGGGCTTTTGCATCAGTAAAATACAATAAGGTCAGAATAAAGACCAGATTGATGATTTTATACCTCATTTTCTAAAAATAATCGTTTTGGTATATACGTGTCGTGGATACCTGAGGTTTAGCACAGTTCAGGTTTATTTTAAATATGTAGATTTTAAACCGAATTAGCAATTAATGGAGGTGCAGACTAATCTTTAAGCCGATTTGTGAGCCTATATTCTGTTTTGTATCTTTAAATCAAAAACATAAAATCATGAAAGCAATTCTTTTTTTAGGAGTACTCTTCCTGGCAGCCTGTGCAGGTTCAAGCGATAAAAAAACTACCGAGCAGACCGATTCTGCAAAAACCCCTGAACTGGTTTTAAAATGGGAAAGCGACAGCTCGCTAAAAGTTCCAGAATCAGTATTGTTTGATAAAGCAGCACAGGTTTTATATGTGAGTAATATTGATGGTACCAATCCATGGGAAGCTGATGGGAAAGGTTCAATTGGCAAGGTAGGGTTGGATGGCCAGGTCATCGCTGCTGAATGGGTAAGCGGTTTACATGGACCAAAAGGAATGGGTATGTTCAACGGTAAATTATATGTTGCTGATTTGGGTAATATCGTAGTAATTGATATTGCTGCTGGTAAAATCGAGAAATCAATTCCGATTGAAGGTGCCACTGGTTTGAATGATATCAGCATCGACCCGAACGGAGTAATTTATGTCACAGAATATCTGGCGAAGAAATTATACAAGGTAGAAAACGAAAAAGCAGAACTGATTGCCGAAAACCTGACTCAGCCAAACGGCGTCCTTTTCCACAATAATGAATTGTTCCTGCTTGATGGAACCGGAATGTTCAAAGTGAATGCCGACAAATCTCTGGCTAAAATTGCCGATGGCATGGAAGGCGGACTAGACGGTATTGAGAACATCGAAGGAAATAACTTCATCATTTCCTGCTGGGAAGGTGCCTTATGGCATGTCAATACCGATGGCACCAAGCATTTGCTGATGGACACCCGTGCAGAGAAAAGAAGCACTGCGGATATTGGATTTGACCCGGCTACGAAAACGGTTTACGTGCCGACATTCTTTAGGAATACGGTTGTTGCGTATGAAATTAAGTAAGTTGTAGGTTATAAGTTGTTGGTTATAAGTTTAAAGGGTTGTTCAGAAGAAATGATTTTTCAGGCTGAAAGCTGAAAGGCGAAAGCGGAAAGCACAAATAATCGGATTGTGCCTCCCTTTCGGTATAGTTTTATTCACCACAACCACTGACTTAAAATCTGCAGTGTTTTATTTTTACTAATAGGACTGTTCATAAGCTTTGGCCTGAGCACAAAATCTCCGTTAACCTTTTTTTCCGCCTCAGCTGGTGCGGCAGGCACAGACCAAGCCAAAGCACTAACTTCAATAGCATCAGGTGCAGCGGTGGCATTTTGTTTCTTTTCTGCTACAGGAAAAGAAAAGAGAAAAATTATAAGTTAATAATATCATCATTATTCCTACTTTCAATTTCACTGTAGACACGTGATTGAAAATCAATAATGATGATAAATTGTTTTTGACCCGAAAGCTGTCGAGTGTAATTTATCTATTGAAATTGAATGATAAAAGTAAGCTGTGCTATCATCGTTAACGTTCAAAAACAAGTTCTCGTTACCCAGCGCAGCGCTCACATGCCCCTCCCCCTAAAATGGGAATTTCCCGGCGGTAAGATCGAAGAAAATGAAACAGCAGAAGCCTGTCTGATCCGGGAGATTAAGGAAGAACTGAACATTGAGATCCAAATTACCGGCAGTTTGCCTCCTAATGACTATCAATACCCCGATAAACTGATCCGGCTGATTCCATTTATCTGCCGGCAGACCGGCGGTGAGATCATTTTAAAAGAACACGCTGATTATAAATGGCTGGATGCTAAGGATTTGTTAGATTTGGATTGGGCGGAGGCGGATGTGGGGGTGGTGGAGGAGTATTTGAGGATGACTGCTAAGGATTCAGAATTTGGCGGGTCATAATTTCAATTCCTTCTTCCAATAAGTGTTAAAATCATACAAGTCCAAAAATTCCAAGATATTTGGATCTTTAATCATGTCTTTAGAATTCTCTAAAATTTGGCCTTTCTGAGAGAGTTTAACTATTTCTTTTTTAACTTTACTCAAGCTCAATCGCTCAATAAGAGTTGAATTTATTTGACGTTCAAGTTCTCTTACACTCCAATTGTTGTTTTCTATTTCAAATTCGTAAAATTTACGTTCGTCCTCATTTTCTATTCTGATTAGATGCAAAAAATGAGACCAGCCAATAGATTGCGAAAACGGTGTTTTCGCAATCTTATAAGTGAGGTAAAATTTTCTAATGAGTTCAAGTTTTCTTTTAGAAAAACCTTTTCCGAACTCATTTGATAACTCAATGGGAAGTCTATCAAGTAAATATGTGGTAAAATCGAATAAAATGAAACAGCGGAAGAATGCCTCATCCGGGAGATTAGGGAGGAACTGAATATTGAGATAGAAATTACCTCAGCTTTAAGTCCGAATGATCATCAATACCCCGATAAACTGATCCGGCTCATACCATTTATCTGCAAAAAAACGTGCGGTGAGATTATTTTAAAAGAACACGCTGATTATAAATGGCTGGATGTGAAGGATTTGTTAGATTTGGATTGGGCGGAGGCGGATGTGGGGGTGGTGGAGGAGTATTTGAGGATGGCTGCTAAGGATTCAGAATCTGGTGGGTCATAATTTCAATTCCTTCCTCCCGGGATAGAATCTTACCGAATTCTTTCAGTGACTGTTCATCGGTATAAATTCCATTTCGGTCGTTCCATTGCAACCAGTTAATTATGGTTTCACGACTGCAGTTATTAATTTCATTCATCAGCTCATCACCCCGAAGATCCATGATCCTGTAATTCCAAGCAGATAGTTTAAGATGATTATTGAAATCCATTTTACTTTAAATTTCTAATTTCAATCTACGAAAATTAAAGATAAAAAGCTGTCTTCCTATTCGAATCTTGGCGCTAAAATTTTATCTTCCTTATAATCTGACATATATAAAAATGTGGAAAACTAATTTTATTAGCATTTCATTTCTTTGAACAA
>CAMBFY010000120.1 GCA_945865415.1 Sphingobacterium thalpophilum | reverse complement strand
TATAGTAACAAATGGTTCAATTACAACGTTCTCGGCAATCTTGGCCTCCGGGTGAATATATGCTAAGGGCTGGATCATATGTTTGGTTCGCTTTCTTTTACTCTGATTATTTGTGCCATCATTTCTGCCTCTACAACAATCTTTTCACCAACCATTCCAACACCTTTCATTTGGCATATACCTCTTCTGATTGGTTCCATTAAATCGCAGCGAAAAACAATTGTGTCTCCCGGTAAGACTTGTGCACGAAACCTCACCTTATCAATTTTAAGAAAGTAGGTAAGGTAATTTCGTGGATCAGGAACAGTACTAAGAACTAAAATTCCTCCGGTTTGTGCCATTGCCTCAATCTGAATCACGCCTGGAAAAACAGGTGCTCCAGGAAAATGCCCTTTGAAAAATTCTTCATTCATGGTAACATTTTTAACCCCTACCACATGTGTTTTTGAAAGCTCGAGAATCTTGTCAATGAAAAGAAAGGGCTGTCTGTGAGGCAAAATGTTCATGATCTGAACCACATCATACAAAGGCGGAACGCTAGGATCATAAACTTGTACACTTTTTTTTGATCTTTCCTTTTTAATCTGAGATTTAATCTTTTTGGCAAATGCAATATTGGCAGCATGCCCTGGTCTTGCAGCCATAATATGTCCTTTTAATGGAACGCCAACTAATGCCAAATCACCAATCATGTCCAAAAGTTTATGTCTGGCGGGTTCATTCTGGTAACGCAATTCAATATTATTCAGAATTCCTTCCCTTGCCACATCTATATCCTCGCGGTTAAAAAGTTTTGCAAGATTCTTTAACTCATCCTTACTTACCTGCTTATCAACCACCACAATTGCATTATTTAAATCACCTCCCTTAATCAGATCATGTTTTAACAACATTTCAAGTTCATGTAAGAAACAAAATGTGCGACAAGAAGCAATTTCCTTTTTAAACTCAGAAAGTGTAGTTATTGCTGCATGCTGACTGCCTAATACCGGAGAGTTATAATCAATCATACAAGTGAAACGGTAATCGTCCAATGGCATGGCAACCATCTCCACTTTTCGATCAGGTTCTGAATAATGAATATTGTAAGGTATATTATAATACTCCCGATCGGCTTCCTGATTAACAAATCCTACACTTTCAAGCGCATCCACAAACAAGATTGAACTACCGTCCATGATTGGAATCTCAGGTCCATCAAGCTCTATCAAAATATTATCCACTTCAGTACCAACCAGGCTTGCCAGAACATGCTCAACCGTATTAACACTTGCTCCGTTCTGTGTAAGAGTAGTTCCTCTTGAAGTATCGGTTACATTATCAACATCAGCATCTATGACCGGTTGGCCCGGAAGATCCATTCTTTTGAATTTGTATCCGTGGTTATCATCTGCAGGTTTAAATGTCATCTTTGCAACCTTACCGGTGTGTAAACCAACACCTGTAACAGAAACGACCGACTTAATAGTTCTTTGCTTTACATTCATTGCATTAAATATTCAATAGCCCGAACAAGATTACTTTGAACGGTCTTTTAAAATTTTTTCCAGATCTTCAATTCGCTTTTCTAGATCAGGTAAGCGCTTTATTACTACCTGTGATTTCAATGAGTCACGGAATGACATCATCGGGAATCCATTCCAGCTCATATTCTCTTCTTTTATAGAGTTATTGACCGCTGTTTTTGCACCAATATTACTTCCATTTGCGATGTTAATATGACCCACCATCCCTACCTGTCCACCGATTACACAATTTTCACCAATTTTGGTACTGCCAGAAATTCCGGTTTGTGCAGCAATTACAGTATTAGCACCAATTTCAACATTATGAGCAATTTGGATCAAGTTATCCAATTTTACCCCTTTCCGTATTACAGTTGAACCCATAGTTGCACGATCAATGGTCGTATTTGATCCAATTTCTACGTTTTCTTCTATGATGACGTTCCCAATCTGGCTTATTTTCTTGTATTTACCCTCACCACCGATTGCAAAACCAAACCCATCACTACCAATTATTGCTCCAGAATGAATAATGGAATTTTCGCCGATTATGCAATTAAAATAAACTTTAACCCCAGCATACAAAGTTACATTTTTACCAACAACTACATTGTCTGCTAAATAGCTATTTGGATAGATCTTGCTTCCATCACCAATTTTTACATTCGGTCCTATATAAACAAATGCCGCAATGTAAACATCTTTACCAATCTCTGCACTAGGATGGATAAAACTGGGCTCTTCTATTCCTGTCTTATTCGATTTTAAGAGTTCATCGTACTTCTCGAGTAAAACAGAAAATGCACTATATGAATCTTTAACCCTGATTAATGTTGCACTGATAGGTTGCGCAGGGACAAAGTCATTATTGACTATAATTATGGATGCGCCTGATCCATATACAAATTGCTCATACTTGGAATTAGCGAGAAAAGATAAAGAACCTTGCTTGGCATCTTCTATTTTGGCAAGCTGATTCACTGTCACCTCAGGATTACCTTCTACAGTTCCTTTGAGTAAAATTCCAACCTGATGTGCAGTTAGTAGCATCGGACAAATTTATAGCTTATATCTTAACGAACAAATTTTGGATTTATTCATTAGTTTGTTAATTGACATCTCTTATTTCTTTAACATAGCAAAGTATATATTTCTTTACGGTCTTAGCTAAAGCTTCCAGATTAGAATTATCCGATGCCTTGGTAATATCTTGAATTGAACCATTTTTCATCAAAATATTGATACTCCCGTCGCCAAAATTATAAGCATTGTTTTTTATTGTATCAGTAAATACGAAATATGGGGTATCATCATCAGAAACCTCAAATTTACCAGTTACCCTCTCGGACAATTCATTTATCCATTCCATTGATGGCGGCTCATTACTCATCTCAACCTTATATAAATTTCTGCTAATCAAATGTTTACAAAGTGTTGAAAGGATCAGATCTTCATCATCAGTCCAAACCTTAATTGATGTAAATATATCATTATCATCTAGTTTGGTAAATCTTTCCAAATTTTTGGGATCATTTTTGAATTCTTCCCTGCTTATAGAATTGTTCAAAAAATAAGAAAAACATGGCGTTGCAAATAAATTCCTACCTTCCGTCGAAAGTACTTTTGCCCTCTCCAGAATCTTTACCAGCATTTGCTCAGCGGCAATGACTGTCTTGTGCAGATAAACTTGCCAATACATCAATCTTCGGGCGATTAGAAATTTTTCAATGGAATAAATACCCTTTTCCTCTACAACCAATAAATCATCATTGACATCCAGCATTTTTATAATTCTGTCAAAACTTATTACTCCTTCAGATACTCCCGTAAAAAAACTATCCCGATTTAAGTAATCAAGTCGATCGATATCTAATTGCCCTGAAACCAGCTGGTGTAGGAATGTCTTTATGTAGCGATTGTTAAAGATTTCTAACGCCAGACTTAATTTTCCACCAAACTCATTATTTAAATTTTTCATCAAAAGCGCAGTAATATGCTCGTGTGATACTCCATCAACAATTGTGTGCTCCAAAGCATGCGAAAATGGCCCATGACCGATATCATGAAGCAAAATTGCAATCATAACTGCTTCTTCCTCTTCGTAAGAAACTGCTTGTCCCTTGCTTTTTATTGTTTCAACGGCAAGGCTCATCAGATGCATAGCACCCAATGCATGATGAAATCGTGTGTGTAACGCCCCCGGATATACCAGGTGAGTCATTCCCAATTGCTTGATATAGCGCAAACGCTGAACATAGGGATGCTGAATCAGATCGTAGATAAGTTCTGACGGGATGGTAATAAAACCATAAACGGGATCATTAATAATTTTCTTCTTATTCAAGATTGAGAATCTTACGGCACAAAAATTGTTATTTTTAATGACAATTGAACGTAGTAATAAATTCAAAGAGCAATTTATTACTAAATTTACCTAGAGATGCAAGAAACTACCATATTGTGGGCCGACGATGAAATCGATCTGTTGAAACCCCATATACTTTTTCTCAATGAAAAAGGATACATAATTAAGACCGTAACCAATGGTAATGATGCCCTGGATTTTTTCAAAAAAGAAAACTTTGACCTGGTATTCCTTGATGAAAATATGCCGGGTCTCACCGGATTGGAAACTCTTGCCAGAATAAAAACCATAGATCCCGACATACCGATTGTACTCATCACTAAAAACGAGGAAGAGTACATGATGGAAGATGCAATCGGTTTTAAAATAGACGATTATCTGATCAAACCTGTCAATCCCAAACAGATATTATTAACTATTAAAAAACTGATCGACAATAAACGCCTGGTCAGCGAGAAAACTTCAATGGCTTACAGGCAGGATTTCAGAACTCTGGGAATGACGCTGAATGATAACCTCAACCACTCGGAGTGGGTGGAGGTTTATAAAAAATTGGTGTACTGGGAACTATCCCTCGAGAAACTTGAAGACGAGGGTATGCATGAGATACTGACGGTTCAGAAATCAGAGGCTAATGTCCAGTTCTCAAAGTTTATTGAAAAAAACTATCTTAAGTGGTTAAAGAATCCTGAAAATGGACCCATCACTTCTAATCAACTCTTTGTTAAAAAAGTTTTTCCAACACTTGAAGCTAAAATACCCACCTTTTTTATACTTATTGACAATTTAAGATATGATCAATGGAAAATGATTAACTCTCTTTTGATGGATTATTACCGTATCGATGAAGAAGATAGTTATTACAGCATCTTACCAACCGCAACCCAATATGCCAGAAATGCCATTTTTTCAGGTTTCATGCCGATTGAGATGGAACGACACTTTCCGAAAATGTGGCAAAACGATGAAGATGAAGGTGGGAAAAACCTTTTTGAAGAAAAATTTCTTGCCGAGCAAATTCAGCGAGTAATGCGTAAAGACTGCAAATACTCCTACAATAAAATTCTGACCTTTGAACAGGGAAAAAACATCAGTGAAAACCTGAATAATTTATTAAAAAATGACCTGAATGTTATCGTCTATAATTTTGTCGACATGCTTTCTCACGCCCGAACAGATATGGCAATGATACGGGAGCTTGCAAATGATGAAGCAGCGTATCGTTCTTTAACACTTTCCTGGTTCGAACACTCACCTCTACTGGATGCTTTAAAGAAGCTTTCTCAGAAAAAAATTAAACTAATCATAACCACAGACCATGGCACAATTCGGGTTAAACATCCAAGTAAAGTGATTGGCGACCGGAATACAAATTCCAATTTAAGGTATAAACAAGGTAAAAATTTGGACTTCAATCCAAAGGATGTATTTCTTGTTAAAAATCCACATGAAGCCATGCTGCCAAAACTACATATGAGTTCAAGCTTCATCTTTGCAAAAGAAGATAGCTTTTTTGTGTACCCTAACAATTACAACCATTTTGTAAATTATTTTAATGAAACCTTCCAGCATGGCGGAATTTCTATGGAGGAAATGATTGTTCCATACGTAACTTACAGTCCGAAATAATTCGGAATCAGAAAATTATTACTCCATAATTTGATACAATGAACATCCGGGTAAAAAACGAAGGGGAATTGAATGCCGCTGCATCAGAATTACTGAAATTTGCAGAAAATGTAAAAACTTTTCTTTTTGAGGGTGATATGGGTGCCGGAAAAACCACCCTGATCAAATCATTATGTTCTGAGCTCGGAATGAAAGAAATGGCGAGTAGCCCCACTTACTCTATTGTGAATGAATATGAATACATCAATGGTAAAATTTATCATTTCGACTTCTTCCGTATCAGAACACAAAATGAAGCATTTGACATCGGATTTGAAGAGTATTTAGCATCCGGAGAATTCTGCTTTATTGAATGGCCTCAAAAAATATCTGATCTCTGGCCACAACACTATCTTCTAATAACAATATCTGAAGTTGAAAGCGGGTTACGTAATATTGAGGTATCAAAGGTTTAATCCAAATTAAATAATTCGGATTTTAAATTTTTTGTATCTTCAATTTTCTTATAGAACAGTATGATGAGTGAATTATCTGACATTGCAAAACAAGCCATAATGCAACCTCAGGAGTCGATGTTAGAGCTAAGAAACAAGAAGAACAACCTGTATATCGGGATACCAAAAGAGACCTCCTTTCAGGAAAACAGAATCGCTTTAACACCCTTATCTGTAGGATTGTTGGTCCAGAATGGTCATGAAGTCGTAATTGAGGCTGGTGCAGGACTGGCTGCAAACTTTAAAGACAATCATTACAGTGAGCAAGGAGCTCAGATTGTTTACGATAAAAAAGAGATTTACAAAGCTGATCTGATTATAAAAATTGCTCCACCCACGGAGGATGAAGTTGAAATGATGAAAATAGGTCAGGTTCTTTTTTCTGCACTACAGATGTCGACTATGAAAACTGATTTTCTGAAGTCGCTTATGAAAAAGAACATCACCGCTTTATCCTTTGAGTACCTTCGTGATGAAGGAAATATACTGAGTGTGGTGAGGGCTATGAGTGAAATTGTGGGCGCTACCTCTGTCCTAATTGCTGCAGAATACCTGAGTAATGTATTTGAGGGTAAAGGTTTAATGCTTGGAGGTATTACAGGTGTACCCCCTACCGAAATTGTTATTTTGGGTGCTGGTACAGTCGGAGAGTACGCTGCTCGAACCGCAATTGCACTGGGTGCCGAAGTCAAGGTTTTCGACAGTTCAATTTACAGATTACGTCGTCTGCAAAACAATATTGGAAGCAGGGTTTTTACCTCTGTTATCCAACCGGTTGTGTTACATAAGGCAATTTGTAGTTGCGATGTCGCTATCGGGGCTATTCGTGCCAATCACGGAAGAAGCCCTTGCATTGTTTCAGAGGAAACAGTAAGCCAAATGAAACCCAACTCAGTAATAATTGATGTGAGTATTGATCAGGGTGGATGTTTTGAAACCTCAAGTGTCACTAATCATACTGTTCCAACATTCAGAAAACACGAAGTGATCCATTATTGCGTTCCAAATATCGCATCAAGGGTTTCGCGTACTGCAACATATGCTTTAACTAATATTTTCACTCCTATCATCTTAGATATAGGAGAAATGGGAGGAATAATGAATTTGATTTGGGAAAGACCTGGAATTCGGAATGCAATCTACCTTTATCAGGGAAAATTGACCAACAAGGATCTGTCAGACCGCTTTAATATTCCAATGAAGGATCTTGATCTTCTGATCGTTTCAAGTCGCTGATGAAAAAACTGCTATTATTACTCCTAGTATCGGGATTTAGTCAAACTTATTCACAACTTAAAAATCCTTATGGCTTAGAGGTCATTTATGAATATAGTATTTATAAAAAATCGGTTGAACTAGATAAAAACAAGCAGCTAATTGAGATCAAAAAACGTATTCCCACAATTAAACTTGACATCAGATACGCTGGAAAAAATAATTTTGCAAAACAAGCTGTTTACAAGCAGGCAAGGGCATTCGCAAGATTACCAGTAGTTGATGCACTTGAAAATGTTCAGGATGAACTAAAAAAATCAGGATACGGACTAAAAATATTTGATGGATACCGCCCGTACAGTGTGACAGTTAAATTCTTTGCAATTGCATCTGATAAAAGTTTTGTTGCAAACCCAAAAGATGGATCGCGCCATAACAGGGGCTGTGCAATCGACCTGACTCTAATCGATCTGAGAACGGGTAGAGACTTAGAAATGCCTACTCCTTACGATAGTTTCGCTGTCGAAGCCGCATCTGATTTTAATAATCTTCCAGCCAAAATTATCCAAAACCGCAAATTACTTCGGGATACCATGGAAAAACACGGATTCAGAGTGCTAAACAATGAATGGTGGCATTTTGATTTTATTGGATGGCAGAATTATGATTTAATAGATATTGCGTTTGAAGATCTATAAATCCTCCCAGAAAGTATTGATTGAGTTAGTTTTGAGGAAATATTCTGGCAATTTAATTGGGTTTAATAGATTTTGTTGATCGCACTTGCGAGAATTTCAAGCTCTTCCTTTTTATGACTACTATTTAAAACGATCCTGTGGATTGATTTACCATTGGGATCCGGATAAGGAAAAGAGGAAATGTAAATGCTGTTTTTCAAAAGATCAAAAGCGATTTGATCATCCTCAAGCAAAAACACCGGAAAATTATTGATGAAAAACAGCTGTTTTGTTGATACCAGAAGATCTGTGAAGAGTATTAAATTCTTGTGTAAGTTCTCCCTCTGCTCCTTATAAATAAGCTCCGCATGAACAAATGCATAAAGCATCCCGGGAGAGGGTGGTGAACTGCCAACGTAAACAGGTGAATTTCTGAGACT
>CAMBFY010000119.1 GCA_945865415.1 Sphingobacterium thalpophilum | reverse complement strand
TGGTCTGGTTGGATGGCATACGGTTCATTTCAACCATATCGCGGTGGAACATTTTCAAACCTTTTTCCATAATGGCAGTCCGAACAAATGCACGCTCAGCTTCAGAAAGCAGATCATAAAGCATATCATAACCATAAGCAACAGGTTTGATGGTATAACCTACCGGATAGTAGGTCCAGAATTTACGTTCCAGCATCCAGTCGGCATTCCATTTTTTAAATGAGCAAAGTTTCAGCAATGCTTTTTTAGCTTGCTCACCCGCAGCACGATCTCCTTTAAATGCATACTGAAAACTCCCTTCCTCAATTACATTTCCAAGAGTTGAGTTAGGATTATTCCACAAAGCATAAGAATTGAAACCAACTGCAGTTTTTGAATGCGGACCACCAACAAGGTTTTCAGCAGTCAGATCTTTTCCTTCAGTAATGGCATCAACATTCACTTTCATGAAATCTTTATGTGCGAGCGCATTATCTAAAATCTTTAGAGCAACCGGAGATTTTTCCATCGCCAAACGGTTTTTAAGCTCCTCAGCAGAGAAATACAATCTCGGGTGACCATTGATCTGTTTTCCCGGCATCAGAAAGCGGATAGCCCAGTTTACTGATCCGCCCTGATTATCCTCTCCTTTCAAACGAATCTCCCATTGGCCGCGGGCATCCTTTTCAGAAATTTTATAAATCGCCGTATTTGCCCATTCATTACCATTGAGGCTGAATGAAATATTATCCTTAACAATTTTTCCTTTACTGTCTACCAATGTGCCTATAACCTGTTTCAGACTTATATTTCCTTCGGGTGTCACCTTAAGACTTACATTATCTCCGTAAAAAAAGTGTTTGTTCAGGATTGTCACATCGAACATATCCAAATTAGTTGAACTTGGGGTAGTCGCTATAAATTGTCTGTCGCGCTCACCATTGATACTGAAATCATCCATCAGAATGGTGTAGGTCAGTAGATAATTCACAATCGGGTATGTCCCCTTTAAGGTAACCACCTGGATGTGTTCATTGGCTCCAAGTGGCTTTCCATTCAGCTTAAATGCTGAGATTGGCAGATCCAGTTCCAACCAGGTATTTGCCTTTGGATTATTAATCTTGTGGAAGTAACGTTTCCCTTCGAAAGTACCCAATGAAAGTTCAAGAGACTCAGGATTACGATCTCCCTGAAAATACACAGCAGCTTTCATCCTGGTATCTGTAACCGTATACAGATTTAATCGTTTTGTAAATCCCTGATATAGTTCAGTTACATCATGCGCTTTAAATGGACGTGCAAGCGCATATTTACTGTCTTTATAAGTAGGGGATTTTACTGCAAAATACAATGCATCAAAGGCTATATCCTGTGCATATGGGTAAGTTTCCCAAGCGAAAAGTTCACCGGTTTCAAAATCGTTGAACAAGGTGTAGGGAGTCCTGCCAGGATTCTGGGCATTCGCAAGATTAATAATCATGCAAATTGCAAGCATTTGTAAAAGGAATTGTTTCTTCATCTGTATATCATTTATTTTAAATTTCCGCAATTGCGGGATTGTTTGTTTATTTCCATCTCTTAGGAGATAATTACCTTAAGTCCTGCTCGTATTGGAGAGCATTCTCATCGCATTCCCCGACCATACCTTTTGTTTTTCAGTCTCGTTGATAGATTTAAAAGCGCCAAGTCTTAAAAAAGGTGAGGTATAATCCACAAAAGGAGTCTCAGTTCCAAAGGCCATTTTATCAGCTCCGAAATTTTCAAGTAAATAAGTTAGACTTTCACTATTTGGACCTTTCACAGCTACTCCGCTACCTCTTGAAGTATCGAAAAGTACATTAGCAGCCTTTAGAATTTTAATGGATTCTGCCGTGGTTGGTTCCTGTCCGTCGGTGATTCGGGCTTCAAGAATCATATATTTTGCATCAGGAACTTTACTTACCAAAGCAGCAACATCATTATAACTAATCGCCTTATCCACATCCAGCCACGATCTTTCCCTTAGATCAGTCATTCGGAGTGGAATTGAAATGAGCATACCCAGATCTCTCGCAGCCTTGACCATTTCAATACAGGCATTATCAGTCAGTTTGTAATGATGGTAATGTGGATAGATCCGGATTCCTTTCATTCCAAACTCTTTTTGGCAGGTCTCCAAGGCATCCCTCCACCAGGGAAGAATAGGATTAATTGTAGCGAACAGAATAAAGCGATCCTTAAATGATGCATCAGAGTTCATTTCAGCAAATAACTCTTCATTTGCAATTTGCCCGTCAACATAAAAAATACCATGAAGGTTGGATACCATTGCTTTGTCCACTCCATAGGTATTCATCCGCTTTATCAAATCCTTTAAATTATTTCCTCTCAAGTTGCGGTATGGCCAGTGACCAACGAATGCACTGATATCAACTAACATGATTACCCGCCTTTCTCAATAAATTGTTAAAGTTTTCGTAGAATATCTTATTCCTGTCGGCCTCGCTCAGATCAGCCCATATAATTTTACCGACACCGGTTTCATAATTCATATCGCTTGCAAATAACAAACGATCTGCACCAAGATATTTAACTGCCATATCAATCATACCCTCATCACTTACACTACCGCTCGTATCCAGGTATAAGGTTGGAGCCTTTTTTAAGATCCGGCACATATATTCCCAGTTACCACCCCCACCAATATGACCACAAATAATCATCGATTCAGGATAGCGGTTCGCTATTTCAACAAAATCTTCAGGAACAGAGGAATTTGGAGGATTAGTAGGTAAATATCCCGGACGCCAGTTGCCCAGTGTGGTAACCCCGTGTAGCATTAAGGGAATTTTATGCTGAATACAGCGTTCTACAATCGGATAATACAGTGGATCAGAAATTTTAACCGCATCATAAAGTTCGCCAAGCATCACCATACCATTGTCGACACAACGGTCGATCTCATCCAAGGCTTCTTTTTTAAATAATGGATTGATATAACATTGTCCCAAGATGCGTTTGGGATGTGATTTCATTGCCTTTATAATAATATCATTATTGGTACGGATTTCTGCCACAGTTTTACCTCCCGGAATTGAGCAGGCAGCTTTTGTAATACCCAGCGCTTCACAACTTTCATCGACCTGAGCTGCATTACTGCCGGACCAGATATGATTATGAGCATCCAACTTTGGATATTTCTTTGCCGATTCCATAATGGCTTTCCAGCCATCTTTCTGAAAGGTATTCGCAGCATTTTCAATTTCTTCTTTCGAAGGAACATTACATAATACCCCCGACATGGATGCACCCAAAAGTCCGATACCACTAGTACTTAAAAACGTTCTTCTATTTAAACCAAAGTCAGTCCGTTTGTTCATGTATGGAAGATAAATTATTTTTCATGATTTCCTCAGATAAATGACCAGCAAAAAGAGAAAAGCCCCATTGGGAAAATAAAATATGTTGAAAAAGACGGTATCTAGTCCTGATAATGGCATTGAATTTCCTAAATGCGTGGATGAGGGGTTTCCACCGATAGAAAATTGGATTAAATGTTAGGAATTAGGGATAGACAATTATATACCGTGCACATGGGAAATCATTGAAGAAACGCTGTATTAAAACTATAGAAAAGCAAATAACTGTTGTGCTAAAAAATCAATTTTCGTAATCGATGGAAACTCTAAAGACAATGGGCTAAGAGTCTATCTGCATACATTAAAACTCAACAATAAACCCAATAGTAGGTGTAAACTGTGCCTCATCATTTCTTAACAAAACAGGAATTGCATTACTACCATCTGCTTTAATCACTGAACCATCTGTCGTAGTAAATGCACTATTGTCTTCTGTTCTTTTAAAAGTATAGGATGGCACTGCCACACTTTTTGCAGCATACCAATTGGTTACATCCATAAACAAATCAATGGTAGTTTTCTTGAAATTCCATTTCTTGTCTATGCGAATATCGCTGCCATTAAAGCCACCTAATCGAAGTGTGTTCAATCTTGTGAAATCAAATATTCCTTGTCCCTGAGATAAATAATTTAATCTTGACTCCGACTCGTTATACGGTGTGTAAGGGGCTCCACCTTGATAACGGAATTTTAAACCCAACTCCCAATTGCGTTGGAATTTATAACCAAGTGTAACACTTAATAATTGTTCATTATCCCAGCTGCTGGGTATCAATACATTGTTTGCTCCGCTGTATTTACTTCTGTAAAAAGTGTAGGATAACAAACCAAAAAATTGGTCTGTCAGTTTCTTTTGTGCGAATACTTCAAAGCCATAAGTATTGCCTTTCCCATTTGTAATTACAGCTTCGTTGCCCAAGACATTAAAATCACTGCCAAGATTGGCTAATGAAATTCCATTACGTACAGAAACCGGGATGTTATTGTATCTTTTATAAAAACCTTCCAGAGTGAAGCGAAGTCCATCATTGGGTAAATATTCAATTCCTGTTACAAAATGATCACTCTTTTGATATTTGCTGTTCCTATTCACCAGAGTATTATTGTTATCTGCAAAACCTAAAATAGTGTAAGGTGCTAATTTATAATAGCTACCTATTGAGGCATTTGCCGTCCATTCGTTTGCTAACACATAGCTTAATGAGATGCGGGGCGAAAGTGTTTCCAATGGATTATTTCCGTCGGTTGTAAAGCTGTTCATATCCGCTCGTAAACCACCACTCAGGCCTAAACGATTATCAAAAAGTCGCTTACCTACCTGAAAAAATGCTCCATATTTTAAAAAGTTATTCAAGGGACTTTCGAAATTGCTGGACACTTTTGGTTGTAATATTGTACCATTGCTGTCTTTAATCTCCTTTCTTAAGACTGTAAAGGTATTATTGTTGTATTCTGCTAATTGAACCATTCCGCCGTAAGCAATCTTCCAACTGTTGTAGGTTTTGTTTACATCAATTCGTAGTTTATTTTCAGCTTCGGTTGAGTTTATGGATAATATTCGTTGAGACGGTAATTGTAGGTTGTTATCCTCAAACTGCTTGATATCATTATTAAACCAATTTCGGCTCAGGGCTATATTGAGAAAACCATTGCTGAGTAATCGCTTTAAAGTAAATCCCGTAGTATAAGTATTTTGAAATATGAACGGGTTTGAATTTATGATATACAATTTTTCAGGACTTGCGCTCTTAATTTCTGCAAATTCAAATTCATCAATTGCTCCAATTCCAATGAATGAAAGGGTTGTTTTTTTATCAATCTGATGGGTAATTTTTGTTTGAAAATCCCAATAATTTGGACGGATTGGTAAATCAATAAGAGAGAAAAGTAATTGTAAATACGAACGCCTTGCAGAAGCGAGGAATGTTGTTTTTTTATTTTTTGAAAGTGGCCCTTCAAAAGTTGTAGCTAGTTCGCTGGCACTAAGCCTTATGTTTCCCTGAAAATTATTTGGATTCCCATTTTTTTGCTTGAATTGAAATACTGAACTTAATGCATTATCATATCTGGCATCAAAAGCACTGGAGTTCAATTTTACATCTTCGATGAATGATACATTCAAAATTCCCTGCGGACCACCGGAACTTCCCTGAGTTTGAAAATGATTAATTACAGGAACCTCAATTCCATCCAAATAAAAAACGTTTTCACCGGGGCCACCACCACGAATAATTATATCATTTCTAAAACCACCACCTCCAACTCCACCTCCAACTCCAGGCAAAGACTGAATTACTTTGCTAATATCAAAGTTGCCACCGGGGTTGGCTTTTATCTCTTCAGTTGTTAAACGCTGCACACTTAAAGGTGTTTCTAAAGTTGCAGCTGTTACAGTGCGTCTGTTTGATTTAAAAACTACCTCTGTTAATGCACTCACAGATGGTTCTAATTCTATGGTTACGAAATTTTCGTTTCCTGCATTTACTGCTATATTGTATAGTGTTTGACTTTTATACCCAATTGAAGAAAAAGTTACATTATAGGTTTTAAGCGCAATATCTGTAATTTTGAATACTCCGTTAGTATCAGTCATTACTAACTTGTTTGTACCTTCCAAAGCTATATTCGCACTGTATAAAGGTTTTTGAGTTGATTTATCAATTACTTTTCCTGAAATACTGCCCTTGGTTTGAGAAAAAGCATTTTGAGTTAAAATGGTAATCGATAAGGCAAAAACTAAAAAAAGTTTCATATTGGATTGATATACTCCTGCTGTTGTTATAATCAGACAAATATAATCCCAATTTAGGGATAAAAAAAGACTATATTTTTTAATGATAGCGTTTCATTACCCTCTATTAAAATGAAATAAATGGACTTTAATTTACTGACAGCCATTATTGAGGCTTCCAAGACCTGTCAATTAGGCATTGGAGTAAATCAAATGAGCAGTATGAACGTCTTTGCTGTCTGGGTTAATCAATAAGCTTTCAAAAAGGAAAAAATCAAAAAACTACCTGGCAAAAAAATTGCAGAGCGAAACGAAGAGAACCACTAGCGAAGTAAAAGAGTTTTCCTGACAGATAAAGAAAAAGCACTATTTTTTGCTACTGTTGAACCTCTTAATAAAGTGACATTAATTGTGTCGGGGGACCTGACTCACGATAAAAAAAACAATTATATACTTTACTGAAAAAAATAGAAGATTTTCATAATCCCATCTATTTGAGTCATAAAGAAATTTCTTTAGACCAATTAGTTAAAAATACCATCGTACACGTATTCAACCATTTTACGGGACTTCACGTAATTACAGGACTATTCTCTCGATTTTTTAACAAGCTCCGCAACCTTTTTACTAATCTGTTTTTCTACAGATTCGGTGTACGGTGCTCGGTGTCCATATTCAGCCATGCCGCTGGAGCCTTCATACCCGCCTTCTTTCAATACGCTAAGGCTGGGAACATAGCTTAAAAGATCATTGTTATATCCAAACACCCAGGTATCGTTCCAGCCATACAAACCCTTGAATTTGAGAGAGTAATCAACAACAGTTTCGCCAGTTAAGGCGATAAATGTAAATCCGGAGCCAAACCTCCAAACCTGAACAGGGTATTTGACATGGTCAGGGGTCGAACCCATCGTTTGATATTGATTGATCTGATGTTCAACTTCGGTTTTTGCCATACCCGTGAGGCCAGGTAGTTGTTTCTTTAATTCTGCCAGGGATAAGCCTGGTTTAAGATAGAGTTCCGTTTCACCCATTACAGCTTTCAGCGGACCAGTTATCGCTTTCATCGGAGCAGCAATCACCTGTTTTACGGATTCTGCAAGTATGTGGCCGTACATCGAGGTAAGCTTCACAGCCTCAGCCTCATTTCCACGAATTCTGGGAAGTGGATTAGCATCACCACCACAATTCTGAACAAACATCGCCAAAGATCCCGGGTATTGCTTTTCCAGTTCTATCTGCGCAAAGCCGGCATAATCCCCGCTGATGCTTAAGCCTCCCAATGCTGTGGTATGACATGAATATCCGAAAAGAATGCCCCTGAACTGCCCCCTCGACTTAATAGTCAATACCGGAACATCCTGATCCACCTGCCGTCCAAAAGCTCTCGTCTCAGGACCGCGGGATCTCCTGCGGTTTACTGCAATACCGGCTAAGCCATACCCAAAATTAATCTCTGCTGGAACAATATCTTTCAAGGCAGCAGCAATCACTTCATCATATCGCTGATAGACCATTTGGGTATAACGATCCTTTGCCGCTCTTTCCTGATCAGTAAATTCATAATAGATCCATAATACATCTTCAGTCACCGGACAGGAATGATTATGTGAACTATTCAAAATCAGACGTTCTCTTGGTATTTTATATTTCTTGAATGCATTGGCTGCAATAATGTTTACCATTTTATCGCTAAGACCAACCAAATCAGCAGTAACCATAACTGAAATTTGTCCTGTTTCATCGCGTAAGGCCATTGCCTTAAGCCAGATCGGATGTACTACCTCCTGCGACATCCGGGTTTTGCCACCATAACCAGCCAAGGGAACTGATTCGGTTGGGGTAATATCTGCTTTGGCTACACCTGCCTGCCATTGGGCTAGAGCAGGGCTTGACAAGAGCATACTTGCGACGATAATTCTATTCATTAATTTATTCATTATCAAAATATAACAACGGTTATCAAATTATTTCGCGTCTCTGCGTCTTTGCGAGAGTCTTTTAAATATTCTCTATTTCTTGCACTCACCGTTTTACAAAAACCTCTTATTTTTTCTCTCGCAAAGACGCTAAGACGCAAATAGCCAGATATTATCTAATTCCGCTTCTTGTGTCTTGGTTCTTGGCTCTTGGTTCCTGGTTCTTTCTCACTTCCTAAACACCACCGGAACATTATACTCCGGCATATTCTTAATACAAGGCTCAATAACCGCATAGGCATTTTCACCAAGGATCTTCTTCTTGCTTGCCAATGGCAGATTCGAAAATACCAGCCAG
>CAMBFY010000118.1 GCA_945865415.1 Sphingobacterium thalpophilum | reverse complement strand
GGCCTGACCGAAGAGGCACAGGCACTGCTTTCTAAAAAAGATATAATTATTAATCTAAAACAGCTGGGCAAGATTTTAAACCGAACTCACGTTAATTTATATCAGGCATTCTAACAGATTCCTAAAACATTCTGCAATTGATTGAATACATTTTAATAAGCTTTGTTTTAATCGGGTACAAGAGCTTAATAATCCTTGTTCAGAAGCTTTTCAAGTTCCGTGAAAGTCAGGTTCATTCGAACTCTGCCTTGTTTAGCATAGGAGATTTCGCCGGTTTCCTCAGATACAATTATTGCCACTGCATCACTCATTTCAGTAATCCCTATTCCGGCTCTGTGTCTGAGGCCAAATTGTGGAGGCAGTTTATCGTTTTCTGTCAGCGGTAAGATGCTACTGGCGCATTTGATTCGGTTTTCAGAGATAATTACTGCACCATCATGCAGCGGACTTGTTTTCTGGAAAATACTTTCCAGTAGGCGCCTGGAAACTTTTGCTTCAATTATTTCTCCGCTATTCTGATAAAATTGCTCATCAAAATATTTTGCAAAAACAATTAATGCCCCCGTTCTGCTTTTCTGAAGGTTCTTGCAGGCATCAATGATTTGCTTAACCCGAATCGAATTATTTTTAACGATCTCTTTTCTTCCAAAAATAAAGGACCACCAGGCCTTGTTTTTCTGTAAGGATGCATTTCGGCCAATAAGTAACAGGAATCGTCTGATTTCCTGCTGGAAAACTACAATCAATGCTATAAAACCTACACTGACAAATGCTCCCAATAATTCAGTGAGCAAGCGCATTTGCGCCTGTTTAACAAGAACATAAACAGCATAAATTATGAATAATCCGAGTAATATATTCAAGGCAATTGTACCCCGAATCAGGTTGTATACATAATATATAATTAGCGCTACCAGTAAAATATCAAGTAGATCAAGAAAGCGCAGATTAAGGAAACTAAAGTCAAAACCTTCCATTCTATAAATGTAATAATAATTGGGATTGGATTGGAATTAGTAGTTAGTACAATGTATTGAGAAATCAACGCGGATTTTAATTGCATTTTTAGTCATCAACATTTAATTGATTAACTATTTTTAGTGCTTCAACCGCTGCTTTAACGTCATGTACCCGGAGTATGTTTGCTCCTTTCATCAGAGCAATTGTATTAGCTGCAGTTGTGCCATTTAGCGCATTTTCAGAATCAGTTTCCAATAATTTGTAAATCATGGATTTACGCGAAAGTGCAGCAAGAACCGGATGACCTGTGCATTTTAAATGTTCCAGATTTGCCAGAAGTTCATAATTCTGATCCAGATTCTTCGCAAAACCAAAACCGGGATCAACAATCAGATCATTTACTCCCAATTTTTTTAATTTTTGGATTCTGGTCGTAAAATAATGACAAACTTCAGTGACTAAATCTTCATAATCATTCATTGATGCCATCGTTTGAGGAGTTCCTTTCATGTGCATCATTATATACGGTACACCAAGCTTTGATATGGTTTGAAACATCTCATTATCCATTGATCCGGCAGAAATATCATTGATTATTCCAGCGCCTTCATTCACGGCTATTTTTGCAATTTCTGACCTGAAGGTATCAATTGAAAGTACAGCATCCGGAAATTCATTCACTATAGCCCTCAAAACAGGTATCAATCGATCAGATTCTGTTTCCTCAGAAATATGCTCTGCCCCAGGTCGGGATGAATAGGCACCGATATCTACAATTTCTGCACCTTCTTTCAGGATCTGTTCAGTTTTTTTCAGGGCATCATGCAAGTTGTTATTCCTTCCGCCATCGTAAAAAGAATCGGGTGTAAGATTCAGGATACCCATTATTTTGGGTTTTGAAAGATCAAGTAGCTTTCCCCGAACATTTAACGTATATTTTTGCTGAAAAACTGTATTTTTACCCGCCATATTCCGGCAAAATACCAATTAATTCATGGTTCTAACAAATAATAATTAAGGCTTTGGTTAATAAAACTTCAGTAGAATACGATAGTGTCATCAAAGTCTGCAGAGAACTTTTTTTAAAAAAAAGTAGCGATTATGGTACTGCATGGCGTATTCTCAGGATATCATCAATAACTGACCAAATTTTTATTAAGGCTCAGAGAATAAGAACCCTTGAGGAAAAGAAGATTTCTAAGGTTGGGGAGGATATTACTTCAGAATATATCGGGATCGTCAATTATTGTATTATTGCCATGATGCAACTGGATCTTGAAAATGATGAAAGAACAGAGCTTCCACTTGATGAGGTCGAAACCCATTTTGATAAAAGGGTAAATGAAACAAAAGAGCTTATGTTTGCCAAGAACCATGATTATGGAGAAGCATGGCGTGATATGCGAATCAGTTCACTGACTGATCTTATATTAATGAAAATCTTTAGGGTTAAGCAGATTGAAGATAATGCCGGACAAACACTTGCTTCGGAAGGTGTAAGAGCAAATTATCAGGATATGCTTAATTATTCGGTTTTTGCCTTGATCAAACTCGGCCTATAAGAATCTTTTTTAAATGGAGGGGTGAATATTTTAGATCCATCCTGTTTAGAAATCTTGAAAACGTATTTCTACCCTGTGTATACAATCCATTAACAGCAATTTTATTTCAATGAAACAGATCCTAATACATTTACAAAGAGCGATTGTTGGATTACTCTTCATCTTTTCAGGCCTGATAAAGGCAAATGATCCGCTTGGGTTTGGCTATAAATTGCAAGAATATTTTGAAGTTTTTCATATTGCTTTTCTGAATGATTTTGCAACTGTCATCGCAATTTTACTTTGTACCATTGAAATTGTTCTTGGGGCATTGTTGCTGCTTGGTATCCGTTCGCGAACCGTAGCTTCAGGATTATTGTTTACAATCATTTTCTTTACTTTTTTAACCTTCTATTCTGCCTTTTTTGAAGTTGTGACTTCTTGCGGCTGTTTTGGTGATGCTATTCCTCTGACTCCATGGCAGTCTTTCTCAAAGGATATCGTTTTGCTTTTTATGATTCTGTACATCTATAAAAAACGTGATGAGATCACGCCTTTGATATGCAGCACCAAGCTTCAAAACTGGAGTATACTATTTGTGGTTTTAATCTCGCTCGGATTCGGTTTGTACACCTATAATTTTCTACCTGTTCTGGATTTTCTACCATATAAAGTTGGGAATAATATCCCTTCACTAATGATCATGCCTCCTGGGGCAGTACAGGACGTTTATCAGATCACCTATGTTTTAAAAAATAAGAGCACTGGTGAGACAAAATCTCTAACAGATAAAGAATATTTGAGTTCTGAGATCTGGAAGGATAAGAATTGGGAAATTACTGGCGATCCTGAAAGCAAATTGATTAGCAAAGGCTTTGAAGTGAAAATTAAAGACCTGAAAATTACAGATAGCCAGGGGACTGACTACAACACTGAATTACTGGAGAATCCTTATTATAATCTGGTGATTGTTGCTTATGATCTGTCCAAAACTGATTTGGCGGGCATTGGAAATTTAAATGCAATTGCGATAAATGCGGCTGAGAATTTCAATATCCGGACTGTTTTTTTAACCTCCGCCTCTGCACAGGATGCAGAGATATTCAGCAAAAAAAATAAGTTGGTCATGGAGATTTTTTACGCAGATGCAATTCCGTTAAAAAGTATGGTCAGGGCTAACCCCGGTGTATTATTAATGAGAAATGGGGTAGTTGTCAATAAATGGCATTTTCATAATTTGCCAAGTTATGATGATTTATCTTCAACATACTTTAGTGTCAATTAAAAATTATTATTACGTAACTAATCAATTTTTTATTTATTAATACTTTATTTCAGCAACAGACGGAATCCGCTCTGTGATTTAATTTAAGAGAAAGAATTTTATGAAGGTATTCCTGATTGGTTTTATGGGAAGTGGAAAGACAACCATTGGAAAGAAACTTGCTAATTATTTAAAATATGAGTTCATTGATCTTGATAAGTTAATAGAATCTAAGGCGGGGATGAGTATTGTCAATTATTTTGAGATGCATGGTGAAGCTGCATTTCGCGAACTGGAGTGTGATATTTTACAAAAAACTGAATTTCCTGAAAATACGATTATCGCCACCGGTGGCGGAGCACCTTGTTTTGGGGATAATATGGAATGGATGAATAATAATGGATTGGTGGCGTATCTTTCTTTGTCACCTAAGGCGCTTGCAAGTCGCCTGGAGCATTCAAAAACCGATCGTCCTTTAATTCGTCATTTAAAAGGGGATGAACTGATTGATTTTATCAGCAGCAAACTTCAGGATCGTGAGGTATTCTATAATCAGGCTAAATATGTGGTTAGTGCGAGTGACCTGACAGCCGAGCGATTATCTTTTTATTTAAATTTGGGCTGAGCCGATTTCAAATTGCTAATTCGGACTTATTTATCTGAGAATATTTATCCTAAGTGCAAAAATTATCTCATTCTACTAGCTGGTTCATTACTCCAAACTAATGCGATCAATTAATAATTCGAAGTCCTCTTCCCGTTTGTTGCTAATCAAGAAGCTCAATTGTCCGATGGTTTTAAAATTGAAATTTGGTATGTTCAATTTACGCCCTCTATATTGCGGGTAAAACTCTCTGATTGATAACTTTAGATTTTCCCAATCTCCTGAAGTGGAAAATTGATGTACGTAAGATTCAAACTGCGAACTCTTACCCTTAATGCGAAATTCATATCGTTTCCCATCTCCCTTTATGCGCAAAACAATGAACTTCTTTTCCTGTGGTACTGATATTGTACGGTCTAACTGGATCGAGGCAAATCCTCCATTATTCGCCAATGATACATGGCCTGAAAATTTCCCATTCCCTGTATTAGTAAGAACCAGAGAACTTTTAGATATACCGCCCATCACACCATCGTTCACAACATTCCACTCATTGATATTCTTTTGATTTGAGAAAGTATAAATCTCTTCCATAGTTGATTTAATCGGTAAGCTGAGAATTAGTAATAGTACTAGGTATCTAATCATTTTTATTTTGCCCAATTAATAGTGTTAGAGGAATGCCCGGTAATTATGGGAATTTGCACCAATAAAACTGGTTTTTTTAGTCCCCCTTTCAATAAACTAATTCCAATAATAATAAACAAAATAGCCAATCGGCAAAGGTATTTTTTAGCTCTAAAAACCTGATGCAAAGAATATGAAATTGCTTTTAATATGAAATTTTCTGCAAGTCTGGATTTGTTATGGAATACAATTAGTCAAAATGACTAGATCAATCTAAGCACTAAATACCCAAAATTAAATCAACTTAAATAAACCGCATCATCCTTCGACTCATCATCCATTAATACTTCAATATGTTCTTTAACCAGTGTAGACATTTCCAGTCCGGTAAAATCTGAAGAAATAGGAAAGTTTCGGTGACTGCGGTCGATCAGCACTAGCGTCCTCAGCTTTTTCAAAGGGATGTCGATGAATACACCAAGTCCGTATGCTAAGGTGCGCCCACTATTTAAAACATCATCTACCAGGATGACAACCTTGTTTTTTACCGATTTGACATCAATATCAGAGTTTGCCTCAAGATGGGAACTATCCTTATCTATATTGATTTTTATTAAGGTGACTTTGATCTCTGAGATAGATTCAAGAACTTTTTGCAGACGTTTAGCAATAATATATCCCTGATCTATGATTCCTGCAAGAACGATCTCCTTCTCATTAAGGTTATCCTCCAGAATCTGATAGGCCATCCGATCGATCTTCTGCTTAATCTGTGTTTTATTGAGTACGAGTAATTTTTTTACAGTCATTATGCTCTCAAATTTGAATTCAAATTACGTATTCCTAGGGCAAACATGCTACTAATTCCTTTATTTAAATTTGAGATTATTCAAACTCAAGTTCTATTGATATGGGAAGAAAATGAAATTAGCACCTTCCGGTACAATCACAAATACACACATGAATTGGTAGGGGTCTTTATATTGTTTGACAAATTTCTCCTTTTTATCAGCTTGAATCAGCCCTTTTTCTATGAATTCTTCAATTGTGGAGGCATGAATGCTCCATCCGGTATTTAGTTCGTTTCTGTCTAAAATAGGCTCACCCAATTTCACGTCATGCTGGTGAGCAACGAAAATTGGTAATTCTGAGATGCCTTCCACCATTATTTCAATTGCAACTTCTTTCAGCGACTCATTGTAAAACTTCAGATCTGCTTCCAGGCTCTTCAGCGGACTTTCCTTAGGTTTATTATTGCCTTCATTATTCTCTTCAGGATTTAGAAGATCTTTGATTTCCATTTTATTCTGATTTAAGCGGTAGAAATCCACCAGACTCATGTGCTATGTTTTAATTGTTAACAGTACTACATTTTCAACATGCTGAGTATGAGGAAACATATCAACGGGTTTGATACGCGCCACTTCATATTTTGAATGGAGTAGTTCAATATCCCTGGCCTGAGTTGCTGCATTACAACTCACGTAGACAATTTTTTCAGCCTCCATTTCCAACAGTCGTTTAACTACATCAGGATGCATGCCTGCACGCGGAGGATCAGTGATTACCACATCTGGTTGACCCTGGGTTTTGATAAAATCTTCAATCAGGATATCTTTCATATCACCGGCAAAAAAGCTCGTGTTTTTGATTCCGTTTATCTCGGAATTGATTTTTGCATCCTCTATTGCTGTTGGGACGTACTCAATACCAATTACGCTTCTAACCTTTCCGGCAATGAAATTAGCGATTGTACCCGCACCTGTATAGAGATCGTAAACCAGTTCATCACCTTTAAAATCGGCGAAATCACGTGCTATTTTGTAGAGTTCAAAGGCTTGAACAGAATTAGTCTGGTAAAAAGATTTCGGACCAATCTTGAATTTTAATCCGTCCATATTTTCAAAAATATGATCTCTCCCTTTGTATGTATGTATTTCCTGATCGAATATCGTGTCGTTTTTTTTATGATTGATGATGTAAAGCAGAGCGTTAATGCCCGGAAACTCAGAAGCTATGAATTTCATCATTCCTTCGATCTGGTCTTCATTAGCATAAGCAAATACAACAATAACCATTAATTCGCCGGTGCTGGAAGTTCGTATAATCAGATTTCTGAGCGCACCTTCATGATTCTTCAGATTGTAAAAAGAAATTTTGGCCTTAAGTGCATATTCCCTGACTTTGTTTCTGATCTCATTAGATGGATCGGCCTGCAGGTAACAATGTTCTATATCCAAAATTTTATCAAAACGGCCAGGAATATGATAACCCAGGGCATTCATTTCCATAGGTTCCTCGCTGCGCATATCTCCATCAGTTAGCCAGCGCTTATCAGAAAATGTATACTCAAGTTTATTTCTATAATAACGCGACTCGGAAGATCCTAGAATTGCTTCCATCTGAGATACGTCTACCTTACCTAGTCTTTGCAATGCATCACTGACACTTTTCTGCTTGAACTGTAATTGAGCATCATAATTGAGATGCTGCCATTTACAGCCACCACATACCCCAAAATGATCACAAAACGGTTCTGAGCGGTATTCCGAAGGTTTAACAAGATTGTGAATTTTTCCTTCGTAGAATTTTTTCTTTCTTTTTACTAGCTCAATATCAACAATGTCGCCTGGAACAGCTTTGTCAATGAATATAACCAGATCATCTGATTTACCCACACCTTTACCTTCTTCAGCAATGTCTATTACCGCGATGTTCTGCAAAAATTTTTTGTCGGCCGGAATTTTTTTCATGAACGGCAAAAATAAAGATTTTTAATTTAGGAAAATGTAGGCAGAATTTATTGATAAAAGCTTTGCCAGAACCTTGCAATCAGCAGGTTCAAATTGGTGTGATTTGCTTTTTGAATTTGATTGTATGTGTTTAACAAGTAAACCCAAATCAGAATTTAAAATTCAAAAAGCTCATCAATTAAATCGGATAAAATAAGAATTTCGTGGCTCATGGGTAATATTTAGTTCGTATTATAGCTAAAATATAGTAATTTATACCGAAAACCAAATTAGTATAAAATCTTATTATTCAGTTTACCTCAATTCTAGAATTACAATATGATCTTTACTTCTATTTGACAGCTGCCTTCACTAAATAGGGCAATATTTCCTTTTGGAAGGAAATGAAGTTTTTTCGAACATCAGAATCACTTACTGATGTGAAAGCAAATGAGAACACGATACTCTTGCTGGCCTTTATTAAAAAGCGCAGACGTTCTATATAGTCATCAGCTTTAAAGAGTTGAGTTTGATTGAAAGATTGTATTAACAGATTCTCAAGGTCATCAGACAGCGTTTTGAGAAATTCCTGCGAATTCGCCGACTCGCGAATAAATTCCCATCCAATAAATTCATTACAAACAGTATAGGATAATCGGCTGGTCTTCAGGATGATCA